>NZ_VRYY01000219.1 GCF_015731765.1 Nitratidesulfovibrio oxamicus | reverse complement strand
CCACGGCGGGGTGCCCGCCGTGATGGCGGGCCAGTTCCGCCCGGCTCAGCAGGTGGGCCACGATCACCTCGCCGCCGGGCCGGGTTACCCGGGCCATCTCGCGCATGGCCGCCGCCTTGTCCGCGAAGTGGGGAAAGGCGGCAAAGCAGATCACGTGGCCGAACGCGCCGTCGCGCGCCGGAATGCGCATGGCCGTGGCCTGCACGCACAGCCCGCGCGCGCCGGATTCCTTGCACCCCGCGCGGCGCACCATCTCGTACGAAACATCAAAGGACAGGATGCGCCCGGCCTCGCCCACGGCCTCGCGCAGGCAGGGGATGAGCACCCCCGTGCCGGTGCCCATGTCCAGCACGTCGGCCCCCGGCAGGATGCCGAAGCCGCGCACCAGTTCGGCCAGTCGCTCCCGCGTGGCCGGGGGGTAGCAGCGCTCTTCCCAGGTGTCGGCGCGCTCGTCGAAAAACAGCGCGCGCGGATCACGGCATACCGCCATGTCCGCGCCCCGTGCCGCATGCGAATGCTGCGATGCCATGCCGGTTCCCGCTCCGTTGCGCCCCATGGGCGCGGTTGCATGTCCGCGTGGCCGGGCGCAAGCCCTTCCGCCCTTTCACCCGGTGAAACTGCGTGACGCCCGACCGATCTCCGATGCACAGGCGGCGGGGGAAACGGCATGCCGCCTCCCCCGCCGCCATGATGACTAGAAGGTCACGCTGGCCCCGACAGTGACGCTGGACCCCGGCATGCGATAGCCGGGCCGGTATTCGTAGTCGGAGTCGGTGATGTTCTCGAGCGCCAGGAACAGTTCACCCTCGGTGATGCCCCATTCCCTGTAGTCGAACAGGTAGGAAAGACGCCCGTTCACCACGTGATAGGCGTCCACCGTTTCGGTGTTCACCGTGTTGCCAAAGCGCGACTGGCTGCGCACCTGCTCTTCCGTCACGTACTGCGCGTCCAGGCTGAGCCGGAAGTGCGTGAGGAACCGCCAGTTCAGGCCTGCGCTCAGTGTCCACTCCGGCGCATAGGGCAGGTCGCCGGGGAAGGTGTCGAGCCAGGTGGAGCCCACGTACAGCGAAAGGTCGGGCAGGGGGGTGTAGGTGATGGTGGCTTCCACCCCCTGGATCTGGAACGATTCCACGTTCTCGAAGCGCATGCGCGGGGGCGGCGAACTGCCCACGATGACGTACCGGTCGGACCCGTCTTCCCAGAACGCGGTGACCCCGGCCTTCACCTTGCTCCACAGCTTCTGGCTTATGCCCACCTCGAAGTGGTCGACCAACTCGGGATCCAGGTTCTTCCAGTCCTCGCGGTACGGACCGTTGGCAATGCCCCCGATGGAGTTCTGGGAGAACACCGCCACGTCCAGGCCGGGATAGCTGACCCCCCGCGCGTAGCTGGCGTGCAGTTCCGTGTCCTTGTAGCCCAGCACCAGCCCGGCATGGGGCGCGAGTTGATCGCCGAACTCGTCGTGGGTGTAGTAGCGCGTGCCCGCAGAAGGAATGGCGTAGAACCCGCCGCGGTCACCGAACATGTGGCTGACGGCCACGTACGGCGAAAACAGGGTGAAGTCGGTGCGCTCGAATTCGCGCGTGGTGTCGTCGTAGTATTCGAAGACGGATTTTCCGCTCATGACGTCGTAGTCGAAGCCGGTCACCACCTCGCCGCCCTCCCACGCCCGAAAGGCCTCGCGGGCGCGCACGCCGTAGGTGTCCCAGTCGCTGATGGTCACGTCGGTGGACGTCGGACGTGCGTACACCTGGCCCGCCCAGTTGGCGTAGCCGTTGTTCCAGTACAGCTTCAGGTGACCGCTGGCGTCTTCGTAGTCATTGGACAGGGTGATGACGTTGAGCACGTCGTCGGTGGAAAAGCGCCCGTCGTTGGTGGTGCCCTCGCTGCTGCCGGGGTCGCGGGCCACGTTGCGGCTCATGTTGGCGAACCACGAGACGTTCCAGTTCTCGTACAGGTCCTGGCCCAGGCGGGCGAAGTAGTTTTCCAGCTGGCCGTCGGAATGCTCGCGGTGGCCGTCGGACAGGCGCAGGCTCTGGCCGAAATAGTAGTCAGTGCCGCCCTGCTTGCCGCCGTGCTCCACACCCTGTGTGAAGGTGTTGTAGCTGCCGTACGAGGTGAACAGCCGGGTGCGGAAGCCGTCCTCCGTCATGCGCTTGGGAATCACGTCGATGGCCGAGAAGCCGTTGCCGAATTCCGTGGGCTGCACGCCCTTGTACACCCGGATGGACTGCGCCGGGTCCATGGGCAGGATGTCCAGCAGGGGATGGCTGTACACCGGGTTGTAACGCGGCACGCCGTCGTACAGGGTGGCGATTTCACTGCCGGGGCGGCTGGACCCCATGCCCCGGACGAACACACCGCCGCCTTCGGCGCCGCCGAAGGAACCCACCTGATTGTAGCGCGAAATGTTCACGCCGGGGGTGCGCCGCAGGGCCGACGACATGTCCTGCGCGTTGAGGTCGCTGATCTGGTCCTGGGTGACTTCGGTGTACTGGCCGCCGTAACGGGTGGTTTCGTTGCCCTCGATGATGGGAGTGGAAACCACCACCTCCTCTTCGAGCGTGGCGGGCTGCTCGTCAGCCGCCCGGGCCGTCCCCGGCCCGGCCAGCGTCAACGTCAGCGCCAGCGACATCACCAGGGCCTGGGCCGCCGCCCGTGCCCCCATCATCCTCCTGCTGCCCATGCTGCCTCCTGCTGCGGGTTTCCGTGCTCCGCACCGGACGCACCACAACCGGTGCCCCTCGCTCCGGTACGGCGCGCATCCGTCCGGTGGGAACCGTGCGGTGTGACTTTTTTCGGTATTTCGTGTAATGAAATCACACGTTGCAACAAAACGTAGCACTCTCGCTAGAAACTTTTCAATTCCGTGTCAACCTGCCGCACGGGTCCGAATTGACGCGTCAACGGACCTCGGATCCTGTACCGCCCATGCCACCTCGGGCAGGTCCGGCAGTACCGGCAAGCCCGGCAGCATTGGCGCACCAGACACGCCTGACGCACCAGTGCACCCGGTGCGCCACAAGGACCGACTGATCCCGGCCCTGCCCGCCTTCCGGCAAAGGAACCGCCCATGCCTTGCCATGCCGCGCCCGACAGCCCGCACCTTGCCCGGTCCGACCAGTCCAACCTGCCGGACCCGACAGTCCCCCCAGTCCTGCCAGTCCTGCCAGTTCCGCCAGTCCCCCCAGTCCTGTCGGACCATGCGAAAACCGGCGCGGCATCCGGTCGGACCAATACGGCGGACAGGCAGGACGGCATGGCGGCAACGCTGCCGCTGCCCGACAGTACGACCACGGCCCGCGGCGGACTCCTGCGGCAGGCATGGTCCCGCCCGTGCGCGGCGATGTGGCGGTGTCCGTGGCGGTACCTGTGGGGTTCGCTGTTGGCGCACGGCCTGACCGCCGCCCTGCTGCTGGCGTTGTCCGTTGGAGCCGGAGACGGCCGGGGCGAGGTCGCTGCAGCGTACCTGGAGGTCAGTCTGGCCGGGTTGCCCGGCGGCATGGAGGAAGGGACGGCGGGCGATACCGCGGGGGACTCCGGGGGCCAGGCGGGTAACCGCGAAGCCGGGGAAAAAACGGCAGCAGCACCGGGGGCGGCATCACGCGCCGCACGCCCCGCAGCCCCCGATGGCGCGTTGGCCCCGCCAACTCCGGCGCGCAACATCGCGGCAGCCCCGGCCACCGCAACGAATCCGGCGGAACCCGAAGCGGATTTTTCGCGGCGGGCCCGCAAGACGCACGAAACGCCTGCCGTGCGGCGGGACGCAGTGATCCCGGCCACACCGTCGAGGGCGCGGGATACCCACCCGGAAGCCGGACCCGTCACGCCGGATGACAGCCCGAACGAAAGCCCGAACGGTAGCCCGGACGGCAGGCCGACCACGCGCGAAGCTTCGACGCCCCCCCGGCGTAACCCCTCCGCCGATGACACCACGCGGCCCCTCGCCGAGGCGGGCGATTTGCCCGCCGTACCCGGCCCGGCAGGCCCATCTTGCACGTCTGATACGTCTGATACGTCTGGCGACCGCCCCGCCAGCGGCGCTGCCGCCGGAAGCGGCTCGGGGGCAGACGGGCAGGCGGGCAC
>NZ_VRYY01000218.1 GCF_015731765.1 Nitratidesulfovibrio oxamicus | reverse complement strand
CCGCCCGTACCGCCCCGGCGATGAGGGGCCGGGCGCGACCGCGCGCGCGCCCTACGTGCCCCAGGACCCGGAAGACGACGACGCCTACGCCCACGCCGTGCACGATGCCGCCCGACCGGATGTCCGTGCAAACGACCGTTCCGCGGTGCGTGCCGGACGTGACGGAGGCAACGCAGCCGCCAGCGTCGGCGATCCCTTTGCCGGAAACGAATTCGGCCCCGGGGCCATGGGGTTGGGGGACGACCTTCTCGGCGACACTGCCCCTGGCCTGCCTGCAGGTATGCCTGACGGTCTTCCTGAAGACCTCGTGGACTACGCCGCGGGTGAGGTCGGACCCACCTGGCTGGAAGGCGCCTTCGGCGACGACCCGGCCCGAGAAGGGCAGGGGACAGCGCCTGCCAGGCCCGCACGCCCCCGCAAGGTGCGCAGCAAGCTGCCCGGCCTTGACCTGCTGCACTCCGTGGCGGGCGGCGACACCAAGCCCGCCCGCCAGATACTGGAGGCCAAGGGCCAGAGCGTCATCACCTGCCTGGCCGACTTCGGGGTGCAGGGCGAATTGACCCGCATCACCCCCGGCCCGGTGGTCACCATGTTCGAGGTACGCCCGGCCCCCGGCGTGAAGGTGAGTCGCATCGCCAATCTCAGCGACGACCTCGCCCTGGCGCTGAAGGCCATTGCCGTGCGCATCCAGGCCCCCATCCCCGGCACGGACACCGTGGGCATAGAAATTCCCAACGAGGCGCGTGAAAACGTGTGCTTCAAGGAACTTCTGGGCTCGGACACCTTCCGTTCCGCCCCGTCCATGCTCACCATGGCCATCGGCAAGGACATCGCGGGCAACGCCACCGTGGCGGACCTAGCCCGCATGCCCCACCTGCTGGTGGCGGGCGCCACCGGCGCGGGCAAGAGCGTGTGCCTGAACTCCATCCTGCTCAGCTTCCTGTACAAGGCACGTCCTGAAGACGTGCAGATGCTGCTGGTGGACCCCAAGCGCATCGAGCTTGCCGTGTACGCCGACCTGCCGCATCTGGTGCACCCCGTGGTGACGGAAATGGCCCTGGCCAAGAACGCCCTGGACTGGGCCGTGCAGGAGATGGACCGCCGCTATCAGGCCATGGCGCGCCTGGCCGTGCGCAACATCGCCGGGTACAACCAGAAGCTGGCCGACCTTGGTGCGAACCTGCCGGCGGAACTGGCGGACCTGGAGCGCATGCCGTACCTGGTCATCGTCATCGACGAACTGGCCGACCTCATGCTGACCGCCGCCAAGGAAGTGGAAACCAGCATCGTGCGCCTGGCCCAACTGGCGCGCGCGGCGGGCATCCACATGATCCTGGCCACCCAGCGCCCCAGCGTGGATGTGGTCACCGGCCTCATCAAGGCCAACTTCCCGTGCCGCATCTCGTTCCAGGTCACCTCCAAGCACGATTCGCGCACCATTCTCGACACCGTGGGCGCCGAACACCTGCTGGGCAAGGGCGACATGCTCTTCAAGCCCAGCGGGGGCAAGCTGCAACGGCTGCACGGCGCCTTCGTGGGCGACGACGACGTGGCCTCCGTGGTGGAGTTCTGGAAGCGCCAGCAGGCCCCCAACTATACGGTGGACTTTGCCGACTGGGGCAACGACGGCACGGGCGACGGCGCCAACGGCAACGGCGGTGGCGACCTTTCCGACGACCCCATGTACGCCGAGGCCGTGGAATTCGTCATTGGCCAGGGCAAGGCCTCCATCTCGCAAATCCAGCGGCGTTTCCGCATCGGGTTCAACCGGGCCGCGCGCTACGTGGAACAGATGGAGCACGACGGCATCATCGGCCCCTCCGACGGCAGCAAGCCGCGCATGGTCATCAGATAACAATGGCGGGACAGGGTGCGGGGCGGGGTGGTTTTTCGCCACCGCCCCGCGCCCTGCCGCACGAGTTGACGCGCTGGGCGAGTCCTGCTAGCGCAGCCCCAGCATGGCGCGAGTCCGGTCGTGTCCCACCGGAACGGGCAGGCACTGACAGGACAGGGCTGGACAGAGCCGAATCGGGCCTGATCTCCGGACAGGGCGCCCTGTGCCATCATGTGTCATTCGGGGCCAATGTCCGCCCCCTGTCGGGCCTCCCTGTCGTCTCACTGCCGTCTCCCTGTCATTTCGCACGGCGAACGCCGTGCCCATCCCGCCAGCAATCCTCCACAGGAGCATCCCGTGATTCGTCCCCTTTCCATTCGTGCCTTCTCCCGCATGCTGGGCCTCGGCGTTGCATGCGCCGCCATGCTGTTGTCCGCCGTCCCGGCCCGTGCCGCCGGTGAACTGACCAACCGCCTGCAGCAACGTTACGACGCCACCACCACCCTCAAGGCGGACTTCACCCAGGTGCTGCTGCACCGCGAAAGCGGCGCCAAGGAAACCCGACAGGGCACCCTGCAATTCCGCAAGCCGTTGCTGGTGCGCTGGGAAACCAAGGCCCCCCACGCCGAACTGCTGGTGGTGACGGCCAACGAAATCTGGAACTACCTGCCGGACGAAGAGGTGGCCTACAAGTACCCTGTGGAACTGGTGCAGGACTCGCGGTCCATCATCAAGGTGATCACCGGCCAGGCAAGGCTGGAGCAGGACTTCGACGTGGCCGAAGAGGCCGACGACAACGGCATGGCCCGCCTGCACATGTACCCCAAGGAGCCGACGCCGCAGTTGACCGAGGCCTTCCTGTGGGTGGACCCGAACACCAACCTGATCCGCCGGGCCAAGATCATCGACTTCTACGGCAACGAGAACGACATCACCCTGAACGGCCTGGCCACCGACGCCGGGGTTCAGGACAGCGCCTTCCGTTTCGCCCCGCCCAAGGGCGTGGACGTGGAAGACCGCACCAGGCAGGGCTCGCCCGAGAAGCAGCTGTTCAATTAGGCTGCGCCTGCGCCCGGCTGTCGGCGGCGTCCGGCAGGCAGCCGTCAAAGCATTCTCCCTCTTAGGGACACGCCCGATTCAAGTTCAACTTGAAGTTTGAAAAAACGACAACGCCCCCCGCAGCCATGCAGGGGGCGTTGTTTCTTTTTCCGGCAAACTGGATGGTTACGATTCCAGACCGGCGGCGCGGCGCAGGGCTGCCACCTCGTGCGGGGTCAGGCGGCGGGCCGCGCCCTTGGGCAGTTCACCCAGTTCAAGCGGTCCCTGCCGCACACGCCGCAGCAGCAGCACCGTCAGCCCGAGGTCGCGGCACATCCGACGAATCTGGCGGTTCACGCCCTGGCGCAGGGTCATCTCGAAAAGGCTGGCCTGGCGGTCCGACTGCAACAGGCGCACGTCCACCGGCGCAAGCTTTTCGCCCTCGGCCAGGGTCATGCCCTGGCGCATGGGGGCCAGGGTGGATTCGGTCACGTGGCCGCGCACCTTGACCATGTAGACCTTGGGCAGGTGGTAGCGGGGGTGGGTGAGCCGGTTGGTCAGGTCGCCGTCATCGGTGAGGATCAGCAGCCCCTCGGAAAAATAGTCCAACCTGCCCACGGGGTACAGCCGCCCGCCGCGCAGTTCGGGCGGCAGGATGCCCAGCACCGTGGGCCGCCCCTGCGGGTCGCGCACGGTGGAGACGACCTGCACCGGCTTGTGCAGCATCACGTAGGTGAACGCGGCGGGCGCTGCATCCAGTTCCAGCAGTTGCCCGCGCACCTCGATGCGGTCGCGCCCCGGCACCACGCGGGCCCCGGGGGTGTCCACCACCTCGCCGTTGACCCGCACCCCCCCCTGCTGTATGAGGTCGTCCGCCTGACGCCGCGAGCACACCCCCGCCCCGGCAATGGCCTTGTTCAGGCGCACTTCGCCGGATTGCATGGCCGATTCCCCGGGCTGAACGTGCGGTTCGCCGGATTGCGCGGATTGCGCGGACTGGGCGTCCACCGCCGTGATTTCGGACTGACGTGCCGCCGCCGGTTCCCCCTCGCGGCGGTTCCTGCCGGGTCCGCGACCGGGCACAAGGCCTGCCCCGGGACGTCGTTCCTGTCGGCCCTCTCTGTCAGCGTTCCCCCCCGTGCGGGGCACCTCGCCAGCCTTGCCGCGCGGCGACGGCTGGCCGGGACGCCCGGGACCGTCGCTCCGGCGATCGGAA
>NZ_VRYY01000217.1 GCF_015731765.1 Nitratidesulfovibrio oxamicus | reverse complement strand
CCGTCAAGGGGGGCGGCGGCGGCGCGGCGGGCGGCGGTGACGGCAGCGGGGGCGAAGGCTCCGGCGGCGTCGGCATTGCCGGGGTGTATACCATGCAGGTCATGCAGATCGTGCGCAGCCACTGGGAATTCCCCGCCCTCGCCAACCGCGAGAACCTCATGGTGCGGGTACGGGTAAAGGTGGCCGCCAACGGCCAGATACAGGATTTCAGCGTGGAACAGTCCTCGGGCCGGGCCGACTTCGACTCGTCGACCCTGAAGGCGCTGGGCAAGACCGGCATACTGCCGCCGCCGCCCAGCGCGGAATTCCAGGACCTGGTGCTCGTCTTCAACCTTCAGGAAATGATGGGCAGGCGATGAGCAGCATGCGCCCCACGACACGCCTCCTCTCCGCGGCATGCCGTGTCGCGTGTCTGGCAGTCTGGCTGTTGGCGTGCGCCTGCCCGTGGACTTCTGCCAGCGCAGCCACCAACGGGCGCCTGGGGGTCGATTCCCCCGAAGCCATCGGAGCGTCTGGCAGCCAGGCCGCGCAAGACACCGATCTGCCGCAGCAGGCATCTTCCTCGCCAAGGGACAGATTCACGCGGCAGGTCATGGCTATCGTGTGCTGCCACTGGGAATTCCCCGCCCTCGCCAACCGCGAGAACCTCATGGTGCAGGTGCGGGTGAAAGTGGCCCCCAACGGCCAGATACGGGATTTCAGCGTGGAGCAGTCCTCGGGCCGGGCCGACTTCGACGCGTCGGCCCTGAGGGCGCTGGGCAAGACCGGCATGCTGCCGCCGCCGCCCAGCCCGGAAAACCAGGACCTTCTGCTCACCTTCAACCTTCAGGAAATGATCGGAAAAAGATGAGACAGCATCATGCCATCCACCGCCTTCTGGCGGCAGTGTGCCTCATCGTGTGCTGCGCGCTGGCCGCCCCGGCCCTTGCGGCCGGACCCGTGCAGATCGACATCTACGGCCCCGGCCAGGGCAGCCTGAACCTTGCCCTTGCCGATCCGCTGGGCCCCACCCCCGGCACCCCGGTGACCGGGCAGGGCGTGAAGCTGAACGAAATCATTCGCGAGAACCTGAGCTTTCTGCCGTTCCTGCGCCTGACCGACCCCAAGGCCATCCTGGGCGGTTCGGTGCTGCAAAGCTACAAGGCTCCGGACATCGACTTCAAGCGCTTCCAGATCGCGGGCACCGACCTTGTGGTCACGGCGGGCTGGCCGCAGGGCGACGCCCCCGGCAAGCCCTTTGTGGAACTGCGCGTGTACGAGGCGTATTCCGGCAAGCTGGTGTTCGGCAAGGGCTACTACGACATCCAGGAAACCCAGCTGCCCGACGTGGCCGACCGGTTCTGCTCCGACCTCATGAAGGCCCTGACCGGGCGGGGCGAATTCTTCAAGTCCACCCTGGCCTTCGTGAAATCGGGCGGCAAGAACAAGAAGGACGTGTGGCTCAGCAAGCCCACCGGCCGTGACCTGCGCCAGATCACCAACCTGCCGGGCGAGGCCATGTCCCCGTCGTGGTCGCCCGACGCGCGGTTCATCGTGTTCAGCCACATGGACGACCGCACCCACGCCCTTGGGGTGTGGGACCGCCTGACCCGCCAGACCCAGCGCATCAAGTTTCCGGGCAACACCGTCATCGGCCCCACCTTCATGCCCGACAACAAGGTGGCGGTCAGCCTTTCCACCGGCAAGAACCCCGGCATCTTCCTGCTGAGCCACGTATTCCAGAAGGAACGCCCGCTGGAGGACAGCGCCTCCATCGACGTTTCGCCCTCGTTCGACGCCACCGGCACCAAGATGGCCTTCTGCTCCAGCCGCCTGGGCGGCCCGCAGATATTCCTGAAGGACCTGACCACCGGGCAGGTGACGCGCATCAGCCGCAGCGGCAACTACAACACCGCCCCGTCCATCAGCCCCGACGGCACGCTGATCGCCTTTGCCCGCATGACCGACTTTGGCCACCGCATCTTCGTGTACGACATGGTCACCCAGTCGGAACGGCAGGTAACCTTCGGCCCCGGTACGGACGAAACGCCGTCCTTCGCGCCCGACAGCTACTTTCTGGCGTTCACCTCCACCCGCAGCGGCGCGAAGCAGATCTACCTGATTACCCGGCACGGCGGCGACGCCAAGCGGGTGCCCACTGGCGCGGGCGATGCCTCGTTCCCGGACTGGGGCATGATACCCGACTAGGAGGCAACGCGCGGGCGCGGCGCCGCAAGGGGCGAACATCCCGCTCGGCGGATACCTGCCGCTTGCCGGGCGCTTGTTTCACGACTTCCGGACACAACGCATCGTGGAACTTCCGAAAAGGGTCACGCCACCGCCCGCCAGGGGCCAAAACCAAAAAAATCGTGGGGGAAAGTGGAGATACCGCAATCCCCCATCTTGACAAAAAACGGCGTAGAGATACCATTACTGCTGTCCCATTCCGGGGGTGTTAGGGTTGCGGCCGAAGCCAACGGGACGGGATAAAGGAAAGGAACCGTTCTCTGCATAATTCTATTGGAGCGAAGAGCTGTCTAGGAGGAATCACATGAACACCGCAAAGCGCTTTGGGCTTGTCCTGACTCTGGCCCTTGTCCTCGCCACCGGCTTTGGCTGCGCCAAGAAGCAGGTCGCCGCCACCCCCGAATCGACCGGCGCCCCCATGGCCGCCGAAGACGATTCGGCCCGTCGTGCTCAGCTGGAAGCCCTTGCCCGGGCCCAGCAGATCATCACCGACGCCAAAGTCTACTTCGACTTCGACAAGTTCGACCTGAAGGCCGAATCCAAGGAAGTGCTGAAGCAGAAGGCCGACGTGCTGAAGAAGTTCCCCTCCATCCGCGTGCTGGTGGAAGGCCACTGCGACGAACGTGGTACCCAGGAATACAACCTGGCCCTCGGCGAACGCCGCGCTCGCGCCGCCTACGAGTACCTGGTGATGTCCGGCGTGAACGCCGGTCAGCTGGAAATGATCAGCTACGGCGAAGAACGTCCCGCCGTGGAAGGTCACACCGAAGCTGCTTGGTCCAAGAACCGCCGCGGCGAGTTCAAGATCATCAAGTAAGCTTTGTTTCCGCCTGATTTCAAGGCCGCTCCCGTTCGCGGGGGCGGCCTTCTTCTTTTGCGCGCGGCGCGCCGGCGCAGCCATGCCTGTCCGGGCTGCACGTGGCAGTTCGGCATTGCGGCGTGACCGGTTCGCCCGCAGTTGATCGTGCGCAACCGTGCCCAACCATTCACAGCAGGGCGCAACCTTGCACAGCATGGCGCAATCTTGCACAGCAGGACTCAGCAGGGCGCAGCCGTGCGCGACCGCACGCCGCGCATGCACGCGCCGCCCCCCGTATCAAGGGGATGAGCAGGGGACCGAACGACGCGGACTGCGCGCCACGGCACGGAAGGATATGGTGCGGGCTTACGCCGCCGGTGCTGGCGCCACGGCCTCGCTCTCCGCGCGCAGGCGACGCAGCCGGTGCTCTGCCACGGTCAGGCAGGAAAGAACGCGGGCACGATCCAGCAGGCCCACGGCAGGCAGCAGCAACAGCGCCTTCAGCCGCTCCGTGAACAACTCCAGATCCTGCCTCTGCCGTTCTGCCCCGGCAGGCTCCACGGTGTCGGGACGCGCCGCTTGCAGCGCCTCGCCCGGCAAGCCCGGCAGGCAGTTGCGCTGCATGGCCTCTCGCAGGCGCAGGGGGTGGCGGGCAGACTGGTGTTCCATCGCGTCCGGTGCGGTGGGAGGCGGGGGCAACAGGGCGGAATGGGCGTGCAGGGCCGCCGCGATGCCTGCCCTGTGCCCGAAGACCTGTGCGGCCAGCACCATGGCCCCGCCGATGCGGTTGGCCCCGTGCATGCCGGTGGCGCATTCACCGCAGGCGAACAGCCCGGCAACCGAGGTACGCCCGTCCGCGTCGATGAGCGCCCCGCCGTTGCCTGCCTGCGCCATGAGCGACAGGAGGCGGGTTTCCCGTTCGCCATGGTAGCGCACCCGCACCACTCCCGCCGGGGTCATGCGTGCCAGCAGCCAGGCATCCAGCGCGGCGTCGGCCAGCCCCCAACCCCACGGGGCATGGGTGGCCCGGCTGGCCACGTGGTGGCGCAGATCGCGCGGCAGG
>NZ_VRYY01000216.1 GCF_015731765.1 Nitratidesulfovibrio oxamicus | reverse complement strand
AAGGCGGGCGCCGGTCAGGCGGCGCACTCCGGCGGCCATGGCCCGCACCACCGGTTCGCTTACCGCGCCGTGGGCGGCCAGCAGGTCCGGGCCCACTCCCAGCACGTCACGCTTCACCTCGTTGGCATAGGCCACCACGCCGCCGGTGAACCACGCGGAACTGCCCGGCACGTCGGTGCAGCGGGCCGCGATGAGTCCGCCGGTGCACGATTCCGCCGTGGCCAGCGTGGCCCCCTGGGCCGCCATCCGCTGCCCGAGCAGCCTGACAAGGGCATGCGTGTCGTCGGAATCCGGGGGGGCTGGCGTGCCCGATACGCCGGACATGCCCGTTATGCCGGACGTGCCCGCTGAGGTGGACGGCGTGGGCCCGGTGGCAGCGGCAGGATCAAGTGGGCAGGGGACGGCGTGCGGGGCATGCTGCGTGGCAGGCATCTGGTCTCCGTTGCGGGGTATGCGGGCGGCACGATGTGCGCGGCCCCTGCCGCCCGGCTAACACCGAGGAAACGGTTCCGGCAAGGGGCGCGCTTGCTACGGGCTGCCCGCACTGCTACTCTGGGGGCCGACCAGCAGTCATGGAGACGCGATGACCGATCAGCGTGAGGAAATGGTTTCGGCCCTGCAGGACGAAGTGCTCAGCGAAATGGCCGAGACCTTCTTTGCCGCCCGCAAGGCCGTGGATGACGAGATGGAGCTGTTCCGCTCGCGCGAGGAGGAACTGCGCCGGGCCGCCCGGCGTGCCCTGTGCCACGCCGGATGGCTGACGAACCTGCTTACCGGGGCGGACATGGCCGGGCAGTTGTGGCACGCCCTGGGGGTGCCCGTGGACTTCATGCGCCTGACGGACGGTGCGGACGCCTGCCCGCATCGCGACGTCCCCTTTGCCTGGACCCGCTCCGGGCGGTATGAAAAACTGCTGCTGGAAGTGTACGAGGATACCTGGCGCGCCTTCGACGACTACATCAACGGCACTGCCGCAACCATACCGGAAAGGCCGGGCAAGGTGCGCAAGCTGGGCTATCGACGCTACCGGCTGTGGGCGGCAGAGATCAACCGCATGGTGGCCAAGGCCAACAGCGACCATTCGCCCTCGTGCGTGCTGGGCATGGCCCGTTCGCTGGACGTGGAAGGGCAGGAAAGGATGAAGGTGGCGGGCAGCGGCATGGAAGGGTACTCGTGCTCGCTGGACGCCACGCTGGCCCTGCCCTGTCTTGACGAGGGCGTGCCCCAGTTGCCGGACCTGCCGGAACTGCCGCCGCCCTCTGCCGCCGCGTGCAGCCTGCGTGCCCTGGCGCGGCGCGTCTGGAATGAACGGCGGGACCGGGCAGCCGAGGCGCTGGCGCGTGTGGAGCAGGCGCAGGAATGACGTTTTTCGCGGGTATGCTCCGGGCCAAGGCCCGTTATGCCTGACGTGGAGCGGCCTGCCGGGCGGCGTGATGCACGTGCTGGCGGGCGGTTGTACCGACAACGGAACGTATTGTTGTGGAATCACGGACAGGAACGCATGGCCCGAAATGGGGCAGGCCGTGCGTCCGGAGCACATCAGGTGGCACGCCGGGCGCAGGGGCCGCGCCTTGCGATGCCATGCAGGAGGGGAAACGGATGGAAGCCAAACAGCAGGATGCCGCATTCGCCGCACCCGCCGCCAAGACCGGCGGCGAACGCAGGCGCGCCGCCCGCGTGGCCGGGCGATACAAGGGGCGCATCGAGATTTCCGGGTACGGTTTTTCGGTGATGACCTGGGACGTAAGCCTTACCGGGGCGCGGTGCGCCGTGCGTGGCAAGTTTCCCGAGGGCACCGTGTGCACGCTGTTCGTGCAGAACACCAGGGGCGAGGAAATGGGCGTGCCCGCACGCGTGGTGCGCGGCACCGGCAACGACGTGCGGCTGAGCTTTGCGGCGGTGTCGCCCGAGGCCACCGCCTTTCTGCGGGCGCTGACCGGCCTGACGTAACGCGCCCCGCGTCCCGGGACTCTCCGGACGGCGCCGGACCGCTCCGGGCCGTCCTGCCGTGCCACCGCCTTTCCTCCGTGCCCGATGGGCCGGAACGAGCTACCCGCGCGGCCACCCCGCACGGAAGGAGAACTGCGCATGCGCGTGCTGGCGGCGGACATAGGCGGAACCAACAGCCGCTTTGCCCTGTACGAAGCGGACGGGCTGGCGCGGGGCCATGTGCCGCGCCAGCGGGACCGTCTGTGCAGGGTGCGCCTGTCCACGACGGATGCGGCGTCCTTTGCCGACCTGATGCGCAGGGCCGCCGCCGAGGAGCCGGGACTGTTCTCGTCCCCGGCCCTGCTGGTGCTGGCCGTGGCCGGGCCGGTACGGGGAAGGCGCCGCTGCACTCCGCCCAACATTCCCTGGGCGGTGGATCTGGACGATCCGGCGTTGCTCGCACCGGGCATGCCGCCCCTGCCCCCGGTGCTGCTGATCAACGATTTCGTGGCCCAGGCGTATGCCTGCCTGCGCCCAGCGACGCCGGTCACGCCGGTCGCGCCAGTCGCGCCAGTCGTGCCGGACATGCCGGACATGCCGGACATGCCGGACATGTTGGACATGTTGGACGTGCTGGACGGGCATCCCGTTCCGGACGCCCCCACCGCCGTGGTGGGCGCGGGCACGGGCCTTGGCAAATGCCTGCTGCTGCCACCGTCCGGTGTCGGGATGCCGCCCCGCGCCCTGCCCTCGGAAGGGGGGCACGCCCTGTTCCCCTTCACGGACGAGCGGGAAATGGCCTTTGCCGCGTTCATCCGTGCCCACACCGGGCGGCAGGTCATCGGCGACCTTGTGGTGTCAGGCCCCGGCCTGCGCCTGCTGCACGCCTTCCACACCGGGCAGTGGCTGGAACCAGCCGAAGTGGCGGCCCGCCTGACGACCGGGAAGGGTGATGCCGGCCCCGATCACGCCCTGCCGCAAGTCCTGTCATGGTTCGCCCGCTTCTATGGCCGTGTCTGCCGCGACTACGTGCTGGAAACCCTGGCCCTGGGCGGGCTGTTCATCACCGGCGGAGTGGCGGCGGCCACTCCCGCCCTGGTGATGCACCCGGCCTTTGCCGATGCCTTTCGCCAAGGCGATACCCATGCCGAACTGCTGCGTGGGGTGCCGGTGCGCCTGGTGCGCAGTCCCGACGCGGGGCTGCTTGGCGCGGCCCTGTATGGCGCCCTGAACGGCCCGGTAGCCTGACCGGCATCACCTGGCTTCACGCCGGGCGCGGACAACGGCGGCCCGGCAAACCGGAAAGGAATCTCATGCGTCCGGGATGGACTGATGCGGCGCGGCGCGCCCTGCTTCTGGCGGCGGTGGCCGTCTGCCTCGCGGCTGCATGGTGGTCGGGGCTTGGCGAATGGCTGTCGTTGGCCCGGCTCAAGGCGTCGCAGGCGCAACTGGTGGCCTGGCACGAGGCCAGCCCCGTGCTGTCGGTCGGTGCCTACATGGCGGTGTACGTGGCCTCCGCCGCGCTGTCGCTTCCGTGGGCCACGGCCCTGACCCTGGGGGGGGCGGCGGTGTTCGGCTTCTGGACCACGTTGTGGGCCACCTCGCTGTCCAGCACAGTGGGGGCCACACTGGCCTTTCTGGGCGCGCGCTACGTGTTCCGCGACGCGGTGCGCCGCCGCTTCGGGCACCGCATGGCCCGCCTGGATGAAGGGCTGTCCCGCGACGGGGCGTTCTATCTGTTCGGGCTGCGCCTGGTGCCCGCGTTCCCCTTCTTTCTGGTCAACCTGCTGATGGGGCTGACGGCCATGCCCGTGCGTACCTATTTCTGGGTATCGCTGGTGGGCATGCTGCCCGGCACGGCGGTGTACGTGAATGCCGGACGCGAACTGGGCGCCGTGGCTGCGCCGGGTGACGTGCTGTCGCCGGGGTTGCTGGCGGCCATGACCCTGCTGGGGCTGTTCCCGCTGGTGGCGCGCAAGGTGCTGGACCGGGTGCGCTCGCGGGGCGCGGCACCCGGAAGCGGTCTGGGCGGGGAAAGGCGGCGCGATGCCCGCAAGGAGGACGAACATGGCCCGGACACCACGGCATGATACGGATCTGCTGGTCATCGGCGGCGGCGCCGCCGGACTGACGGCGGCTGCGGGCGCGGCGCGGTTTGGC
>NZ_VRYY01000215.1 GCF_015731765.1 Nitratidesulfovibrio oxamicus | reverse complement strand
CCTCGTCGGTGTCGGGGCGTGCGGCGTCAGCCGCCCCGCCGGGCGTGGCCGGGTGCGGCGTGGTTTCTGCGTGCGGGGCGACTGCGCAAGAGGCGGAGGCGCGGGGCTTTCCGCCTTTGAAGAATCCCATGGTATGGCCGGGGGTGCCGCGCGGGGCGCGGGCAGAGTGTGTCCGTCAGCCTGACGGATACCCCAGAGCGCCCGGCTTGAAAAGCGGACGGCATCGGGTGTGCGGCTGCCCGAAACGCAGAACGGCTTGCGGACCACCCGCAAGCCGATTTCTGCGTCATGCAAAGAAAGGAAGGATGACTTGGTTAATGCATGGGGCGTGCCAAGAGGCGCGTTGTCATATTCCTTATGTATAACATTCGGGTATTACACGTATTTATTGCGTGGCTTTCTTTGGTGTCGCCCCTGCCTTGCGTGCAGGAAGTTGAACCGGCCTTTCCCGGTCCCGGAAGGCGGCCAAGAAATTTGACCGCCCTCCCTGCTCCCTGACGAAGGGGCGTGTCATGCCCCCCGTCCCTGCCCCCGTCCCTGCCCACTTCCATGCCCACTTCCATGCCCACTTCCATGCCTCGCGTCCCGTACAGTCCGAAGCAGCCTGGACCTGTCCGTCGCCGTTCGGCCCTGATCGCGACGCCCGGCGGGATACGGAACCGCCTATTGTTCCACGTACAGGTAGCGCTTGATCTTGTGGGTGGGCGTTTTCTCGAAGGGTTCGGTCTGCTCGATGACCTTGTGCAGCCGGGCGAAGGTGGACACCTTGGTGTTCACGTCGTTGCGCAGTTCTTCCAGCAGGGCGGCCACCTTTTCGCGGGCCTTGGTGGCGGGCAGTCCCCCGAATTCCTCGTCCAGCCGCGCGTAGTCCAGGTGGATGCGCGCCGCCAGCCTGCCGTCCAGCTGGAACACCAGCGATTCCATCACGTACGGCGACTGCTGGATGATCGCCTCCACCTCTTCGGGGTAGATGTTTTCGCCGCTGGGGCCCACGATGACGTTCTTCAGCCTGCCCTTGATGTACAGGTAGCCGTCGCGGTCGAACTTGCCGAGGTCGCCGGTGCGGAACCATCCGTCTTCGGTGAACACGGACGCGGTGATCTCCGGCGCCTTGGCGTATTCGCGCATCACGTTGGGGCCGCGCACCAGTATTTCGCCTTCGCCGGTGGCCGGGTCGGACGCGTCGATGCGTACTTCCACCCCGGCCAGCGGCCAGCCAGTGGCGGTCAGGCGGGTATCGGCCGGGCCGCAGCCCGCCACAAGGGGCGAGGTTTCGGTCAGGCCGTAGCCGATGGCGTACGGAAAGCCCGCCTCGCGCAGAAAGCGTTCCACGTCCGGCGCTATGGCCGCGCCCCCGATGCAGAAGATGCGCAGCGCGCCGCCAAAGGTTTGCAGCAGCTTCTTGCCCGCCATGGCGTGCAGCTTGCGCCGCACGAAGGGCAGCGCATACAGCCGCCGCTTCAGCCAGGTATCGGTGAACTTGGGCAGCACGGCGGACTTGAAGATCTTTTCGATGACCAGCGGCACCGACAGCATGGCAGTGGGCCGCACCTGGGCCAGCGCGGGCAGCAGGGCGCGCGCCGTGGGCGGCTTGTCCATGTAGTGGACGTGCGCGCCGTTCAGCACCGGCAGCACCAGCCCCAGCGTGCATTCGTAGGTGTGCGACAGGGGCAGGATGGACAGCATGCGGTCGCCGGGGGCAATGCGCACGATGCTCTTCACCGCGTCGGCGTCCCACACGATGTTGCGGTGGGTCAGCACCACGCCCTTGGAATGGCCGGTGGTGCCGGAGGTGTAGATGATGGCCGCCACGTCGTCCTCGCCCGGCTCTTCGACGGCCAGGTGGGTGAAGCGCATGGCCTTGTCGCGCAGGCGGCGGAATTCGCGCAGGCCGCGTTCCTTCAGTTCGCGCAACTTGTCGCGCGTGGCCCCCTGCTGCACGGGGTGGAAATTCTCTATCTGGATGAGCACCGGCGGGACATCGAACTGGCCGTCCTCCAGCTTGGGGAACAACCGCTCGGAGACGAGCACCGCCTTGGCTTCCGAATGGCGGATGATGTGGTGCACGGCATCCGCGTGAAATTCCGGAAGGATGGGCACCGCGATGGCGCCCATGGCGGTAATGGCGAAATAGGCGATGCCCCAGTTGGGCATGCTTTCGGACAGGATGGCCACCCGGTCGCCGCGCGCCACGCCCTGTTCCGCCAGCAGGGCGGACACGGTGGTGGCGTGTTCGAGCAGTTCGCGGAAGGTTACCGGCGTGCCGCCGATTTGCGACAGCGCGGGCTGGTCTGCGTACAGTTCGGCGCTGCGTTCCAGCACCCGCCTGAGGGTAAGCGTCTGCAACTCCATGCAAGCTCCTTCATGTGAGACTTCACGGATGTACGGCAAAGCCGGATTCGCCGCAATCCCATGCGATGCGGCGACGGGCAGGGAATGCCGGGTGTCGCCGTAACGTCACGGGCGGTGAGGGGCGGCGTGGCGTTGCAGTGGCCGGGTGCAGGTGCGGGCACGGGGGGCGGCCACGGAGGTCGGGGACGCTGGCTGTACGCGGCTGTAAGGGGGGTGAGGGCTGGACGGGGGGGGCGCTGCCGCCGGGGGCGGGGTGAAGCCGGAAGGAACGGGCAAGGACGGTGCGCCGTGTCGTGGCGGATTGTACGTGCGCTGGGTGCTGCGCCTGCCCCTGCGGGTGCGCATGCCTGCACCGGTTGACCGGGCAGCCCGTCGTGTCGCATACCGGAGGAACCATCCAAACCCCAACGCCGCACGAGGTTACCCATGCTCAAGCATATCGTCTGGTGGACCCTGAAGGACGAGGCGGAAGGCGCTTCCGCTGCCGAGAACGCCGCCAAGATGAAGGCCATGCTCGACCCGCTCATGGGCAGGATTCCCAGCCTGAAGGGGTTGGAGGTGAGCACCACCTTCCTCGGCACCACCACCGAGCCGGTGCAGATCATCCTGGTTTCCACCCACGACGACGCCGAAGGGCTGAAGGCCTACGCCGGACACCCCGAGCACGTGCAATGCGTGGATTTCATCAAGAAGATCGTGGCCAGCCGCAAGGCCATCGACTTCACGGTGTAGCGCGCACGCGCCGTGAAATCAGACGGGGAGGCACGCCGATGGGCATGCCTCCCCGTTTCGTTCAGGAATCCGTCGAAGGGGGGGACGCTGTGGCAGAGCGCCGTGCGGGGGTTACAGCACGCTGACGTAGGAATACATGACCACGAAGTGGCAGAAGCTGCCCGCCATCACGAACAGATGGAATATCTCGTGGAATCCGAAGTGCCGGTAGCGGTTGGGGCGCTTCAGCGCGTAGATCACCGCGCCCACAGAATAGAACGCGCCGCCCGCCACCAGCCAGGCCAGCGCCCCGGCCTGCAGGTTCATGACCAGCGGGTAGATGCCCGCCAGAGCCATCCAGCCCATGCCCAGGTAGATGCCGGTGGACACCCAGCGCGGCGCGTGCAGCCAGAACACCTTGGTGAAGATGCCCGCCACGGCCACCGCCCACACGCAACCGAACAGCGCCCAGCCCCATGGCCCGCGCAGCGGGATGAGGCAGATGGGCGTGTAGGTGGCCGCGATGTAGACGAAGATCATGGAATGGTCCACGCGGCGCATCAGGCGCACGCCCCGCTCCGGCAGGGGCAGCCAGTGGTACAGGGTGCTGGCCGTGTACAGCAGCACCATGGACACCCCGAAAACGGAAAAGGTCACCACGTGCCACGGCAGCAGGGGCGAGGCGGCGCGCACCAGCAGCAGCACCGTGCCCAGCACGGCCAGCAGCGCGCCGATGCAGTGGGTAAGGCCGCTGACGGGGTCGCGCAGGCTGGATGCCATGCGGCGCAGCAGCGATGTTGCGGGGGATGGGTGCAGGGCTGCGGTCATGCGGGTGGCCTCCGGAAGAAAGACGTTGACTGCCAAGCCATACATGATTCCGGCGGCGAAGTCTCTCGGCGTGTTTCAGGGGGCGCGCATGGTGTACGCGTGAAACATGAAAGAAGGCAGGACGCGGCATGCCGCGTCCTGCCTTGCAGGTATCGTTTCGGGGGTGGGGCTGCGGGATGTTCGGCTACGTGCCGTAGTCGTCGTCGGCGGGCTTGGCCGGTGCCGCGGGCTTGGCCGGCGCCGCAGGCGCTGCGGGTGCAGCCGTTGACACCGGGGGCGG
>NZ_VRYY01000214.1 GCF_015731765.1 Nitratidesulfovibrio oxamicus | reverse complement strand
GGCCCAGATGATGGCCGAGCTTTCCGGCGCGCGGTTGCGCCCCGGCATGTGCAGCGCCGAACCGCGCCCCTGGACCAGCCCCGCGCTGCGCTTCCGCCCGGCGCGCGCCCGCATGCTGCTGGGCATGGGCGAGGACACCATTGGCGATGCGTTCTGCGCCGACACCCTGACCGGCCTCGGCTGCGTGCTGGACCGTACCCAAGGGTCCGACGCCGCCGACTGGAAGGTTTCCGCCCCCAGCCATCGCCTGGACTTCGAACGCGAGGCGGACCTGATCGAGGAGGTGGGCCGCGTGTACGGGCTGGACGCCATTCCGCCGGTGCTGCCCAAGGTCATGCGCCCGCTGGACCAGGCGGGCGCGCCCGAGTCCGAGTACGATTTCTGGAAGCGCATCAAGGGCTGGGGCCGCGGCCTCGGCCTCAACGAGGCCATCAACTACAGCTTCGTGGGCCAGAAGGACCTGGATCACCTGGGCCTGCCCGTCGAAGGCCGCATCCCGATCATGAACCCGCTGTCGGAAGACCAGAACGTGCTGCGCACGGCGCTGGCCCCCGGCCTTTTGAACAACCTGCGCCACAACATCGCGCAGGGCAACGCCGGGCTGCGGTTGTTCGAACTGGCGCGCATCTTCACGGCGGACGCCGAGGCGGAAACCACCGCCTGCGAACGGGGGCGCCTGGGCATCCTGATGTACGGCGCGCGCCACGACACCGCCTGGCCGAACCCGGAAGCCGACGCCGACTACCAGGACCTGAAGGGCGTGGTGGAACACTTCACGGCCTTCCTGCATCTGCCGCAGCCGCACTGCGCCATGGCCGATGCGCCGCACCCCTTCCTGGCCCCGTGCGTCACCGTGACGGTGCAGGGCAGGGTGCTGGGCGTCATGGGCCGGATAAAGCCCGACCTGGCCGACGCCTACCATGCCCGCAAGGACGTATGGCTGGCCGACATCGACCTGGATGCGGCGCGCCAGATGCACGACGCGGTGGTGGTGCGCTTTGCCGCACTGCCGGTGTACCCGCCGGTGCGCCGCGACATCACGGTCATGGCCCCTGCCGCCTTGCAGGCTGGCGCGGTGCTGGACCACGTGCGCGGGATGAAACTTTCGCTGCTTGAAGGCGTCGAACTCATTGATGTCTTCGCCCCCGAAGACCGTGAAGAGCGCAACCTGACCTTCCGCATGACCTTCCGCCATGCCGGGCGCACCCTGAAGGACGCCGAAGTGGACAAGGAACGCGAGAAAGTGGCAAGTTCGCTCCAGCAGGCACTCCCCATCCGGCTCTAGGCGTCGGCGGGGAGCGCCGCGTGCCCGCGCGGTTCGTGCGGGCGCACGGACAGTGAAACGGGAGACGGCATGGCGGAGCGGACATACCGGATAGGCGAGGCGGCGTCGCTGCTGAACCTGAAGACCTATGTCCTCAGGTTCTGGGAAACGGAGTTTCCCCAGTTGGTTCCGCTGCGCACCGAAAAGGGTCAACGCCTCTACACCGAGGCGGACCTGGCCCTGCTGCGGCGCATCCGCTTCCTGCTGCACGAGCGCGGCCTGACCATAGAAGGCGCGCGCCGCATGCTGGCCGAGCGCGGCGCACCGTCCGGAAGCGGCATGCCCGATGCGGCGGCTGACGGCATGGCCGGGCTGGTCGGCTTCGGTTATGGCGACCCCGACGACATGCCCCTGCCCAATGCACGGGATGATGACGCGCAGGATGATGACCGGCACGCCGGCGATGAAGCCGCCGACCTTGATGACGGCGCTCCGGCCGGATCCGGCCCGCAGGGCCGCGCCCTGTCTGCCGCCGCCTCGCGGGTGCAGGCGTGGGACCAGTACCTGCACGGCCTGCTGCTGCCCGATGACGGCGAAGCCGCCCCTGTGACCAATCGGAACGGTCAAGCCGCGCCGCTAGACGCGCGGGGCGCGTCCCGGGATGGCGTCGACGCCAGCTTTTCGGCAGACGGCCCTGTGCCCGGCGGCGCAGCCCCCGGCACGGTGCGCGAGATCATCGCGGAACTGGAGGCCATGCGCCGCCTGCTGGCTGGCGCGGACTGATTCCGCCTCTTTCCGGTCGGGGTGTCTGCTCTGCCTTTCGCTGCCCCGTCGCCGCTTTCGCCATTCCCGTCTGCATGCCGCGCAATGGGGCACAATCGGCCCAGTGCGGCGCGCCACCATGCAACGGGTGTTTCCCGCAACCGCGCATCCGCGCCACGAGCACCGCATGATCCTTTCCCCTTCGCTGCTGTCCTCCGATTTCGGTCGTCTGGCCGACGAACTGGCCGCCCTGGAAGCCGCCGGGCTGTCCTGGGTGCACTGGGACGTCATGGACGGCACCTTTGTGCCCAACATCACCTATGGGCAGCCGGTCATCGCCCATTTGCGCAAGCAGAGCCGCCTGTTCTTCGACGTGCATCTGATGGTGGAACGCCCTGAACGCTACCTGCACGAATTCGTGGACGCCGGGGCAGACATGCTGGTGGTCCACGCCGAGGCCACCCCCCATGTGCAGCGCGCCCTGGCCGAAATCCGCCGTCTGGGCGTCAAGTCCGGCGTGGCGCTGAATCCGCACACCCCGCTTTCGGTGCTGGACTATGTGCTGGACGACGCGGACATGGTGCTGGTCATGACCGTCAACCCCGGCTTCGGCGGCCAGTCGTTCCTGCCCGCCAGCTACCGCAAGATCAGCGAACTGCGCGCCATGATCAACGCGCGCGGCCTGTCCACGCTCATTCAGGTGGACGGCGGGGTGGACCCGTCCAACACGGCGCAACTGGTGCAGAGCGGGGCGGACGTGCTGGTTTCCGGTTCGGCCTTCTTCAAGTTTCCGCCCTATGCCGAGCGGTTGAAGGCGTTTGAGGCGGCTGCCAACTCCGTCCTCTAGGGTTGGTGCGTGATGGGCCGGTGCTTCCATGGCCGGAAACACCATGGCGCATCCGCCCGCGTGATTTTCCCGTTGCCAGATGGCGCGGAACGGACTAGTCGGGTGTGGGCGCCGCCGCAAGGCAGTGCCCACCTCTCGCATGTGCAGGCATACCCCGCCGCGTGCATGACCGATCCGGCAGGGCGCACGTGCCCGACCATCCGTGTTTTTCCCGGCGCACCGCGCCGTACCGCTGCACAGCCAACGGCGCGGGCGTCCGCCCGCCGCCGCATAGAACCCCGCTGGAGGTTGCAATGCCGTCTCGCAAGGAACTCGCCAACGCCATCCGCGTGCTCAGCATGGACGCCGTGGAAAAGGCCAAGTCCGGGCACCCCGGTGCGCCCATGGGCATGGCGGACATCGCCGAAGTGCTCTGGAACGATTGCCTGAAGCACAACCCCGCCAACCCCAAATGGGCCGACCGCGACCGCTTCGTGCTTTCCAACGGGCACGGCTCCATGCTCGTCTACGCGCTGCTGCATCTTTCCGGATACGATGTCAGCATGGACGACATCCGCAACTTCCGTCAGCTGCATTCCAAGACCCCCGGCCACCCCGAATATGGCATCACCCCCGGCGTGGAGACCACCACCGGCCCTCTGGGGCAGGGCATCGCCACCGCCGTGGGCATGGCCATGGCCGAAAGGCTCATGGCCCAGCAGTTCAACCGCCCCGGCTACGACGTGGTTGATCATGCCACGTACGTGTTCCTGGGCGACGGCTGCATGATGGAAGGCATCTCGCACGAGGCGTGCTCTCTGGCGGGCACCCTGGGCCTTGGCAAGCTGACCGCCTTTTATGACGACAACGGCATCTCCATAGACGGCGACATCGCCGGGTGGTTCGCCGACGATACCCCCGCCCGCTTCGAGGCCTACGGCTGGCACGTGGTGCGCAACGTGGACGGGCACGACGGCGAGGCCATCGCCGCCGCGCTCAAGGACGCCCGCGCGGTGCCCGGCAAGCCCAGCCTGATCTGCTGCAAGACCCGCATCGGCCAGGGCGCGCCCACCAAGGCGGGCAGCCACAACTGCCACGGTTCGCCTCTGGGCGCCGCCGAAATCGCCGCCGCGCGCGAAGGCATGAACTGGCCGCATCCGCCCTTCGAAATTCCGGCGGACATCTACGCCGGGTGGGATGCCCGTCCGCGCGGCACCGCCGCCGAGGCCGCGTGGAACGATCTGTTCGCCCGCTACCGTGCCGCCCATCCCGAACTGGCCGCCGAGTTCGTGCGCCGCATGGCGGGCGACCTGCCCGCCGACT
>NZ_VRYY01000213.1 GCF_015731765.1 Nitratidesulfovibrio oxamicus | reverse complement strand
CGAGCGGCGCATCCTGATGCTGGCGGGCGCGGCGGGGGGGCTGGGGGCGGTGTTCCGCGCCCCGCTGGGCGGCGCGCTGACCGCCATCGAGGTGCTGTACCGCGAGGACTTCGAGTCCGAGGCGCTGCTGCCCGCCGTGCTCTCGTCGGTGGTGTCCTATTCGCTGTTCACCTTCGTGTTCGGCACCGCGCCCATCTTCGGCATTCCGCGCTTCAGCTTCACCTCGGCGCTGGAGCTGCCGTGGTACCTGCTGCTGTCGCTGGCCTGCACGGCTTCCGGCTGGGCCTACGTGCGCACCTTCCGGGTGCTCAAGTATTCGGTGTTCGGCAAGCTGCGGGCGCGGGTGGGCATCATGTGGACCACTGCCCTTGGCGGGGTGCTCATGGGCCTGTTCGGCATCCTGTACCCGCCGGTGCTGTCGGACGGCTACGGATGGATCGAACAGGCCATTCTGGGCCAGTTGCCCGTGGTCACCATGGTGACGATCCTGCTGGGCAAGACACTGGCCACCGCCGTCACGCTGGGCTCCGGCATGAGCGGGGGCATGTTCGCCCCGGCCCTGTTCGTGGGCGGCATGACCGGCGGGGTGGTGGGGTTTGCCGCGCAAGATATCCAGCCGGACGTGGTCACCCAGCCCGGCGGCTACGTGCTGGTGGGCATGGCCGCGTTTTTCGCGGGCATCGCCCACGCGCCCATCGGGCCGCTGGTGATGGTCTGCGAACTTACCCAGGGGTACGGGCTGCTGGCCCCGCTGATGCTGTCGTCGGCTGTGTGCATCCTGGTGGGGCGGCGCACCGCGCTGTACGAGAACCAGGTGGAGAACAAGTTCGAGTCGCCCGCCCACCTGCAGGACGCCACGGTGAACCTGCTGGCCACCATGCGCGTGCGCGACTGCTACACGCGGGGCCGGGTGGCGGTGGTGGAGGAAAACGTGACCCTGAAGGCCCTCACGGACATCATCGCCAACACGCGGGCGTTCACCTTTCCGGTGCGGGGCATGCACGGCAGGCTGAACGGCCTGCTGGCCGTGCAGGACGTGCGCGGCATCCTGTACGAGGCGGACCTGTTCGACCTGGTGCTGGCGGGCGACCTTGCCCGGCCCCTGACGGCCCTGACCGAGGACGACGACCTGTACACCGCCCTGCTGGCCTTCGTGGAAACCGACCTTTCACAGCTGCCCGTTGTCTCCAAGGACAACGAGGAGGACGTGCTGGGCCTGCTGGAACGTTCCGACCTGTTTCGGGCGTACAGCGATTCGCTGAAGGCGCTGCGCGAGGAGCAGTAGGGAGCCGCAAGCGGCGGCGTCTGCCGGTCACGTCTGCCGATCACGCCAGCAGAACGCGTTTGGCGGACGCGCTACCGCCTCTTTCCCCCGGCGTTGCACGCCAGCAGGGGGCAGAAGGCCAGCGCCCCGTCGGTGAGGGCCGTGGCCGCGCCTTCGCCGGTGTGCAGGATGAGCGGTGGTTCCACCACAAGGCCGGGTTTGCCCGCGCGGCGGGCCTCCACCAGCACCAGCGTTGCCGGGCCGTGGGCACGGGCATGCACGCAGCGCAGCCGGGCGGGTTCCTGTCCGGATTCGCGCAACGCCAGCAGCAGGTCGGGCAGTCTGTCCGGCCCGTACACCCAGCAACTGCGCCCCCCTGCGCGCAGCAGGCGTGCCGCCGCCCGCGTGAAGGCGGGCAGGGTTTCGGGCGTCTCGAACAGGGCGCGGGTGCGCTGGCTGTTGGGCGAAGGGCGTCCCGAGCCGTGCCGACGGTAGGGCGGGTTGGCCACCACCAGATCCATGGACCCGGCCTTGGGCAGGGCGTCGAAGGCGGGCGTGGACATGAGGGGGGCGGCGTCGGGCGCGGAGTTAGGCAGGTTCGCTGCCTTCGAAAAATCGTGGACTCCGGGCATGCCGGATGTGTTCCTTCCGTCCTTTCCGCCGCCTGCGCCGGTGGCGGTAAGGTCGGCCCGCAGCACCCGGAAGCGGTCCGCCAGCCCCAGCCACGCCCCGTTCTGGCGCGCGGCATCGGCCAGTTCCCCGTCGATGTCGATGCCCGTGCCCGTCAGGTGCGGGTGGGCCAGCAGCAAGGCCAGCCCCACCACGCCGCAGCCGGTGCCAAGGTCCGCGAAGGCCCCCGGTGCTCCCCCCGATGCATCCCCCGATACCTCCACTGGCGCTTCCCGTGGCGCCTCTCGTGATGCGTCTCCTGATATGTCTTCCGGCACACCCTGTTCCGACGCAACGGGGTGCGCACCGGTTGCCGCCCGGCGTCCATGGCGGATACCCGTCGCATCCCCCGTCAGCCCCCCCCCCGCGGTCAGGCACCCCCCCGCGGTCAGGCACCCTCCCGCGGACAGGGCCTGCCCGGCAAAGGCCGCCAGCAGCAGGGCATCCACGGAAAAGCGGAAGCCGCCCGTTGGCTGGACGAGCCCGCGCGGAAACAGGGCGCGAGCCTGCCGGACGGCGTCGGGCAGCGAATCAGGTAACGAGCAGGGCAGGGTGCCCGGCGAACCAGCCGTGCCGGGCGTGCTGGTCCTGTCAGTCATGTCGGGGGCGTTGCGATGCATGGGGGCAGGCTATCCGGGTGGTGCGGGGTTGGCAACGGGTACCCGCCCTCCGTTTGCCATGGCGAACCCATTTGCCATCGCTGATGATTTTGGTAGACAAGGATGACGGCGAGAGACCCGCGTGCCGTCATTGTCTCGCATTTTCCGGGCCGCTCGTTTTCCGCTCCACGCCCGCATTCCGCCCCGGTCACGTCACCAGCCCCACAGGAGCCCGCCCGATGCAGCAGTTCCGGGCCGACCTGCACATCCATTCCCGCTTTTCGCGCGCCACCAGCGGGCGGCTCAACGCCCGCCATCTGGCCGCGTGGGCGCGGATAAAGGGGCTGGACGTGCTCGGCACCGGCGACTTCACGCACCCCAAGTGGCGGGAGGAACTGGCCGAGCAACTGGTGCTGGACGAAGCCAGCGGCCTGTACCGCCTGCGCGACCCGCGCGGTCTGGACGCCGAACTGCCCGAATACGCGGGCAAGCCGCTGGCCGGGCGCACCCTGTTCATGCTCCAGGCCGAAATCAGCAGTATCTACAAACGCGGCGGCAAGGTGCGCAAGGTGCACAACCTTGTCTACGTGCCCGACATGGACGCCGCCGACCGCCTGTCGCGCCGCCTGGCAGAGGTGGGCAACATAGAGTCCGACGGGCGGCCCATCCTTGGCCTTGATTCCCGAAATCTGCTGGAAATGGTGCTGGAAACGCACCCGCAGGCCTTTCTGGTGCCCGCGCACATCTGGACGCCGTGGTTCGCCCTGTTCGGCTCGAAATCGGGCTTCAACTCGGTGGCGGAATGCTTCGGCGACCTGTCGTCCGAAATCTTCGCCATGGAAACGGGCCTGTCGTCCGATCCGGAGATGAACTGGCTGTGGAGCGAACTGGACCGCTTCGCGCTCATCTCCAACTCCGACGCGCATTCCGGCGAGAACCTGGGGCGCGAGGCCAACCTGTTCTCCGGCGAGATCGGCTACGAAAGCATTCTGCGCAGCCTGAAGGGGCAGGGCATCGGCGGGCGCTTCCTGGGCACGCTGGAATTCTTTCCCGAGGAAGGCAAATACCACCTGGACGGCCACCGCAAGTGCGGCGTGGTCATGGAACCGCGCGAAACCCGCGCCCGCGGCGGGCTGTGCCCGGTGTGCGGCAAACCGGTGACCGTGGGGGTGCTGCACCGGGTGGTGGAGCTGGCCGACCGCGAAACGCCCATCCAGTCGCCGGGGCAGCAGGGCTACCTTTCGCTCATCCCCCTGCCGGAAATCCTGGGCGAACTGCTGGGCGTAGGGGCCAAGAGCCGCAAGGTGGCGGAACAGCACGCCCGCTGCGTGGCCCGCTTCGGCTCGGAACTGAACATCCTGCAGGATGTGCCCGAGGCAGAGCTTTTCCGGTTCTGGGAACCGCTGGGCGAAGGCATTGCCCGCATGCGGCGGCGCGAGGTGCTGCGCCAGTCGGGCTACGACGGCGAGTACGGCGTTGTGCGCGTGTTCACGGACAAGGAACGCGCCTCCATCCAGCGCCGCTCGGTGGTGGGCGGCCTGCCGCTGCTGGAAGGCCTGGGCGTGCCCGCCGCCCCGCGTGCGGGGGATGGAAAGGAAGCCCCCCGCGCCACGGGCAAGGGCAGGAAGGGCAAGGGCGCGGAC
>NZ_VRYY01000212.1 GCF_015731765.1 Nitratidesulfovibrio oxamicus | reverse complement strand
CCGCCGCGCGGCGCAGGTTGTGGCGGCGCGGCAGGCCGAAGAGGCCGCGCAGGCAGCCAAGGCCGCCGCCAAGGCCGCCCAGGCCAAACAGGCCGCCGCAGTGAATGAAGGGGGCAGGGCATGAGAATAGGTGTTTTCGTCTGCCACTGCGGCAGCAACATCGGCGGCACAGTGGATGTGCCCGGCGTGGCCGAGGTGGCCCGCGCCTACCCCGACGTGGTCTTTTCTTCCGACACCATGTACGCGTGCTCCGAACCGGGGCAGGCAGCCATCGTGGACGCCATCAGGGAACATTCGCTGGACGGCGTGGTGGTTGCCTCGTGCACCCCGCGCATGCACGAACCAACCTTCCGCCGCACGGTGGAGCGGGCCGGGCTTAACCGCTACATGTTCGAAATGGCCAACATCCGCGAGCATGTATCGTGGATCGGCAAGGACCGCGAGGCCAACAGCAACAAGGCTGCGGAGCTGGTCCGCATGGCCGTGGAAAAGCTGCGCCTGAACGCGCCGCTGTACCCCAAGTCGTTCGACGTGACCAAGCGCGTGCTGGTCATCGGCGGCGGCGTGGCGGGCATCCAGGCCGCGCTGGACTGTGCCGACGGCGGCATCGAAGTGGTGCTGGTGGAGCGCGAATCGACCATCGGCGGCAAGATGGCCAAGCTGGACAAGACCTTCCCCACCGTGGACTGTTCCAGCTGCATCCTTGGCCCCAAGATGGTGGACGTGTCGCAGCACCCCAACATCCGCCTGTACGCCCATGCCGAGGTAGAGAAGATCGGCGGCTACGTGGGCAACTTCAAGGTGGACGTGCGGCGCAAGGCCACCTACGTGGACTGGGAACTGTGCACCGGCTGCGGCCTGTGCATGGAAAAGTGCCCCAGCAAGAAAGCGCCCGATGCGTTCAACGAGCACGTGGGCGTCACCACCTCCATCAACATTCCGTTCCCGCAGGCCATCCCCAAGAAGGCCATCATCGATCCCACGTCCTGCCGCCAGTTCGTCAAGGGCAAGT
The DNA here is from genome assembly GCF_015731765.1 of Nitratidesulfovibrio oxamicus. GTDB lineage: Bacteria > Desulfobacterota > Desulfovibrionia > Desulfovibrionales > Desulfovibrionaceae > Cupidesulfovibrio > Cupidesulfovibrio oxamicus. Next base: position 3,163 of record NZ_VRYY01000212.1, on the reverse strand, counting down.
GCGGCGTGTGCGCCAAGGTGTGCCCCACCGGGGCCATCCGCTACGACATGGAAGATGTGGTGGTCACCGAGGAAGTGGGGGCCATCATCACGGCCACGGGCTACGACCTGTTCGACCACACCCGCTACGCGGAATACGGCGGCGGGCGCTACCCGGACGTGATCACCTCCTTGCAGTACGAACGGTTGCTGTCGGCATCCGGCCCCACGGGCGGGCACGTCAAGCGCCCCTCGGACGGGAAGGAGCCCAAGACCGTGGTGTTCATCCAGTGCGTGGGCTCGCGCGACCGTTCGGTGGACCGGCCGTATTGCAGCGGCTTCTGCTGCATGTACACCGCCAAGCAGGCGGTGCTGACCAAGGATCACATTCCCGATTCGCGCAGCTACGTGTTCTATATGGACATCCGCGCCAACGGGAAGATGTACGAGGAATTCACCCGCCGGGCCATGGAGGAATACGGCGTGCAGTACGTGCGCGGCCGCGTGTCCATGATCGTCCCGCAGGGCGACACGTACCTGGTGCGCGGGGTGGATACGCTGCTTGGCGAACAGGTGGAGGTGCCCGCCGACCTCGTGGTGCTGGCCGTGGGGGCGGAATCCTCGCACGGGGCGCCGCAACTGGCCGAAAAGCTGCGCATCTCGTACGACAATTACGGCTTCTTCATGGAAAGCCATTGCAAGCTGCGTCCGGTGGAAACCAATACCGCGGGGGTCTACCTTGCCGGTGCGTGCCAGGGCCCCAAGGACATCCCGTCCTCGGTGGGGCAGGGCAGCGCGGCGGCCGCCAAGGTGCTGGGCCTTTTCTCGCGCGGCAGGCTGGAAAGCGACCCGCAGATCTCGCAGGTGGACGTGCGCCGCTGCGTGGGCTGCGGCAAGTGCATCACCACCTGCCCCTACGGGGCCATCGAATGGATGGAACTGCGCGGCGAAATGAAGGCCCGCGTCATTGAAACGGTGTGCCAGGGCTGCGGTATCTGCACGGTCACCTGTCCGCAGGGGGCCATCCAGTTGCAGCACTTCACCGACAACCAGATCCTCGCGGAGGTCAACGCACTATGCCTGTCCTGAAGGGGAAGGAACTCCGCGTCGTAGGGTTCCTGTGCAACTGGTGCTCGTACGGCGGTGCCGACACCGCCGGGGTCGGGCGATTCTCGCAGCCCACGGACCTGCGCATCATCCGCGTGCCCTGTTCGGGCCGCGTGGATCCCATGTTCGTGGTAAAGGCGCTGCTGGGCGGCGCGGACGGCGTGCTGGTTTCCGGCTGCCACCCGCGCGACTGTCACTACAGCCAGGGTAACTTCTACGCCCGGCGTCGGCTTGAAACGCTGAAGACCTTCCTGCCCGCCCTCGGCATCGACCCGGACCGCTTCCAGTACACCTGGGTTTCCGCGTCGGAAGGGCAGCGTTGGAAGAACGTCGTATCGAACTTCGTGGAAAAGGTGCATCAGCTGGGGCATGCCCCGCGCATAGAGGAAGCCGCACCGTACCTGCCACTGGCGGCGGGGGGCGACACCCCGCGTGCGCCGCTGCGCCCGCCCCTGCGTCCGTTGTCGTACCCGGCGGCGGGAACGCTGGCCGCATCGCTGGAGCAACTGCGCGAAAAGATCCGCGCGGCGCTGCCGGAACTGGATTGCGTCATCGGCTGGCAGCAGGGCTTTGACACGCTGCACGCCACGCCGCTGTTCATGCGCAAGCCGGAAGACGTGGACAAGCTGACCTGGGGGCCGCTGAACGTGCACAACCTGGCCACCTACCTGCCGCAGTTCAAGAACCGCAAGGTGGGCGTGGTGGTGAAGGGGTGCGACAGCCGCTCGGTCATCGAGCTGTTGCAGGAAAAGCTGGTGGAGCCCGACAACGTGCGGGTGTTCGGCATGGCCTGCGAGGGCGTGGTGGACATGACCCGCGTGCAGAGGGCGCTGGACGGCACCGGTAACGCGGATGGCGCGATGTGCGCAGACACGGCGCCTTCTTCGGTGGGCGTTGACGGCGACAACCTGTCCTTTGAAGGCGAGGCCCCGGCACGGCTCAAGCTGGCCGACGTGGTGGCCGAAAAGTGCCGCACCTGCGACACCCCGGTGCCCCTCTTGGGCGACGTGGCGGAGGGCAACGCCTCCGCCCCCGCTGGGCCCGCGCCCGACGCGCCGCCCAGTCTCGAAGCCCTGGACGCCATGACCCCGGAACAGCGGCGCGGCTTCTGGCGCGCCCAGATGGACCGTTGCCTGCGCTGCTACGCCTGCCGCAATGCGTGCCCCATGTGCGTGTGCCGCGACCACTGCATTGCCGAAAGCCGCGACCCGCACTGGACCACCCAGGAAGGCAACGTGCGCGAGAAGTTGCAGTTCCAGGTCATCCACGCCCTGCACCTGGCCGGACGCTGCACCGAATGCGGTGAATGCCAGCGGGCCTGTCCGGTGAACATCCCGGTGCTGTCCCTCAAGCAATGGATGAACCGTTCGGTGCGCACCCTGTTCGACTACCGCGCAGGCGTTGACGTGAACGCGGTGCCGCCGCTGCTGGCCTTTGCCGTGGAAGAAAAGAACATCAAGGAGCATGGGCTGTGATGAGCTTCGCACGATACATCGCGCGCGGCGAGCTTGCCCGCGCCCTCGACGACATGGCGCGGGGCCGCGTGACCTACGCACCCCGCCGCGAAGGCGACGCCGTGGTCTTCCGCCCCCGCGCGGAAGGCGAGGAACCGCTGCTGGCCCGCGCCACGGTGCCGCCCAAGGGCGTCATCTTTCCGCAGAGCGAGCGGCTGTTCGCCTTCATCCGCGAAAAGGATCCCAACGACCCCGGCCACACCACCGTGCGGCTGGATTCCACCGTGGACATCGAGCCGGCGCTGATCTTCGGCGGTCGCCCGTGCGATGCGCGCGGTTTCCACATCTTCGACCGGGTGTACCTGAACGGCCCCCACCGCGATCCGTACTACGCGGCCCGGCGCGAGGCCACCGTGGTGGTCACCCTGGCATGCACCAAGGCTGGCTCCACCTGCTTTTGCCACTGGACCGGCTGCGGCCCGGCGGACACCACCGGCTCGGACATCCTGCTGACACCCGTGGGCGGTGGTGACGACGGCGGCTTCGTGGCTGTGGCCGTCACCGAGCGCGGCGGCGCCGTGCTGGAAGCCGCCAACCTGCCCGAGGCAGACGCCGCCCGTGCGG
>NZ_VRYY01000211.1 GCF_015731765.1 Nitratidesulfovibrio oxamicus | reverse complement strand
GTGGCGGCAGGGGGGGCGGCAGGGGGGGCGGCGTCGGGTGCGGGCGCGGGCTTGGCGCAGCCGGAAAGCAGCAGGGCCGCGGTCAGCAGCAGCGCCAGAAGGGGCAGCGGGGTCCGCGTGGCGGCGGTGGCGAAAAGGCGAAGCGGGCGAATGCCGGGCACGGTTCCTCCGTTGGGCGGGTGACGGCTGGGACAAGGGACGGGGCCGGTCGGGAACGGACGGGGCGCGGGCGGTTTGATCCCGGTCGCAGCCGCCCGTTCAGGTGGCGTACATCCGTTGTCATCGTCTATCCGCGTGGGTGCGGGCCGTCAATTGGATGATGCCGCCGGATGATTCCCGCCGGATGATTCCCCCGGACGAGGCCCGATCAGCGGTGGAGTGCGGGCGTGGCGGCCAGCGGGCGCAGGGTGTCCGCACCGTGGCCTGCATCTTCCGGGTGTCCATGTTGTGCGGGGGGTTGCGGCGGGCTGCGGGTACGGTATGGTGGGGCCAAGTACCTCAGGAACAACCGGAACGCACGGGGTGGACAATGCACGCGGCACAATCAGTTTGCACCCGGAGGGCACGCGAACGGGCGCAGCGCGCCGGACACGTGAGCGACCGTGCCGACCACATCGGGCACGGCGAAGCAACCGGCTTCGTCCGCCGCGCGCCCCTGGCAGTGCTTGTGCTGCTGGCGGTGCTGCTTGCTCCCGCCCGCCCCGCCATGGCGCTGGACGACATCGCCAACCTCAAGGGCATGGGCGTGGTGGCGGCGGGGCAGGTGAAACGGTTGGATTGTCCCATGTCAGGCCGGTTCGACTGCAACTCGTGGCCCACCAATTTCCTGAAGTTCGAGTACGAAAACATCTGCTTCGCCACCGACCCCGGTACGTGCGGGGCCTATTGCAAGGGCATTCTGGCCACGGACAAGAGCAAGTCGGTGTATTTTTTCGAATCGCTACCGGGGGGCGACCTGGCCCAGCGTCGTGCGCGCGGGTATGAGTGCCCGCCGGGATTTTAGAGCCATCGTGATTCGGCAACACTCCCTGCGGGATTGCTCCAAATAGTCCCCGCCAGACGCACGGCACGAAAAACGGGCGGAACCGCATGCGGTCCCGCCCGTATGTTTTCATTGCCTGCGGTTCCGCGCCTACTTGTCGGCGGCCTTCTGCACGAACACCTTGTGTTCGGTGTCCTTCTCGTGCTGCGGGTGGTACGGCCCGAAGGGCATGGCGTTGAGGGCGATGGCGTTGGCCTGCATGGCGTAGGGCACGTAGTCGGCCATGGCGGTGTTCATGGCCGTCACCACCACCTGCACCAGCAACCCGGCCAGGCCGCCGCCGGTGTTGTGGTTGGTCAGGTCTATGACCACCGTCCCGGAATAGTTCCACATCTTTTCGCCGGTAGTGGTGGACTTCAACTCGCACTCAACGGCCACGGTCAGGTACGAGGCCACCACGGCGTACGAGGTGTCCCATTTCTTGATGCGGGTAAACAGCACCGCGTCGGCCCCGAAGTATTCCTTCAGGGTGTTCAGCGGCAGGTCGTACAACTGATGTCCGTCGGTGATGCCTTCATGGGCCAGGATGTCCGAGGACACTTCGTACGGCAGCACGTAGTACCCGGTGAACACCAGCGGTTCCTGGATCGTGGTGGAATAATACGTGGGCGCGTCCGCCGCCGTGGATTCGTTGATGGGCGGCAGCACCACGATGGAACGCGGCTTCTGTTCGTACATCAGCGGAAAGAGTTCCGCCTTGGTGGATTGCTGCGCGGTGTGGGCGCAGCCGCCCAGCAGGGCAAGGGCCAGCAGCAGCGCGGCGGCGATCAGCCTATTCATGGGTGGCCCCCTCCCCGGCGGGCAGCACGGGCGCGTCGTTTATCGCATCGGCGGGGGTGATGACGCCCCCCTTGCTGGCCGCGTCTTCTGCCGCCGGTTTCTCCGCTCCGGTTCCGGACGAGGTGTCCGCCCAGGCCAGCAGGCGCGCGGTGAACACCTTGGATTCCGGGTACAGGCGGTTTTCCGCTTCGAAGTGCTTCTTCGCTTCGGCCATCTGGCCCGCCTTCAGGTGGATGTAGCCCAACTCGGCGAAGATGCCGGGCGGCACGGGCAGGTTGCGCTGTTCGGACTTGGCCACGATGTCCTGCATGGCCTTGATGTGCTTGTCCTGCTGGTCCTGCGCGGGGTTCTTGCGGCAGGCGTAGAGGGTGGAGGAGTAGTTGTCCATGCAGTACATGGCGTTGCCGGGCTTGGCGCAACCGGTGCACAGCACGCACAGGGCGGCGGCCAACAGCGCCAGTTGCGCGGTTCGCAGGGGATTTGCCAGGGAGTGAGTGGTCTCGTGCGCCATGGTCATGGGACAAGAATCTCCTTGGTCATGCCCGCGCCCACCAGCACGGTGCGGTTCACCACCACCACGCCGTCGCGTTCGACGATGACGGTGTAGCGGCCCGGAGCCACCTCGTACACGGTGTCCTTGGTCTTGGGGGTGGTGTTCCAGTCCTTGGCGCCGCTGGACTGCCCCAGGGTGAAGGGGGGCAGGTCGTTCAGGCGGGCCACGGCGCCCCTGGCGTTGCCGGTGAACCAGAAATAGGCCTTGGTGTCGCCCTGCACCACGCCCTCGCGCGAGGCGCAGCCCGCGAACAGCCCGGTCAGCAGCAGCACGGCGGCCAGCGCCGACAGCGTGGCGATGCGTATGGATGTCTTGTGCATTATGCCCCCTAGCGAACTTCGCGGATGAACAGTTTGCCGTAATCGTTGGTGGCGTCCCACGCGGCCAGCGAACCTTCCTGCAACGCGCAGGCGGAAACTTCGCTTTCCGGCGTGTCACCCAGGGTGGCGGCCACGCGCAGCCTGCCCACCACCTTGCCGGGCAGGACGATGTCCATGTTGGTCTGTGGGTTGCGCACCTTCTGCCCCTCGGCCACCACGTCGAACAGGTCGCCCGCCTTGATGTTCTGGGTCTTGCCGCCGGAAATCAGGTACTGCCCGCCTTCCTGGGCCAGGATGTAGCCCTTCCAGGGGCGTTCCAGCAGGTTTTCGATGATGTTCGACGACACGTTGGTGATGGCCGCCTCGATGGCCTTGTCGTTCAGCGTGGTGTCGTACCCGGCGCGGCTGCCCACGCCCATGATGCTGCCCGCCTCGGAATAGGCCTCGCCGCTGCCTTCCTCTGCATGGATGATCTGGCCGGTGGAAACCTCCACCAGGCGGATGTGCACCTTGGCGAAGGCCACCTGGCGCTTGGAGCGGCTGAACACGCCCACGTCGCCCACGTCCTTGCGCCCGAATTCGGTGACGGAGCCCAGAATCAGGTAGTCCGCCATGTTGCGGTATTCGCCCGCGCCGCCGATGCCCAGTTCCTTCTGTATCTTGTCCAGGTCGGCGCGTTCGATGAGGATGAACTTTTCGGTGGCCACCAGCTTGGAGGACAGGATGTCCACGGCCTGCTTGCCCAGGCGGTCGCGCGAATCCTTGTCCAGAAAGAAGCTCTGGCCGTACTTGGTCTCGTTGGTGAAGCGACCGATGGCGACTTTCCGCTTCACGCCCTTCTTGTCCATGGCGGCGGCCTGCTGCACGGTAGGACTTACCGCTGCCGGTGCACCCTCCACGCGTTCCGCCTTGGGCCGCTCGGTGGTGGCGCATCCTGTCATCAGGAGTGCTGCTGCCAGAAAGGGAATCAACCTTTTCAACACGTTGTGCCTCCCCAAAGGTTAGAACGGAAAATGAAAGTGATTGCTTACCAATAGATACACGTCTTTACAATATGCATGGGGGGTTACTGATTAGATTTGCGAACTTGTATAGTGCGGGTCGATGGGGAATCGTGCCGCTGACATTGCGGCGGCATGCACCCAGGGGCGCCCTGCGCTGGCCCGCCGCGGAGCGCGCCGGGGTGTCATGCTTTGCCCGTACCTGCCGATATGCTACGGAAAGCGCACGCCTCGCCGCGCGGGGCCGCGCCCTTACATTTTCCGGAGGTTTCATGCCCGCCACCGACGCCCCCCTCGCCAAATGGATGTTCCTGCACCTGCTGCACGGCCTCAGCCAGTCCGGCTACGCCATGGCCGGGGCCAACGAACTGCTGGGCGAACTGGACAAGCTGCCCCCGCAGCAGCAGAAGGCGCGGGTGCTGTTCGGCACCGGGCTGCTGCGCCAGGCCCTGCTGCTGAACCCGCTGGACGCCGGGCTGCGCGGGCTGGTGGGGCAGCTTGGGGCCATGGCCGCGCCATCGCCCGCCTATGCCGCGTGG
>NZ_VRYY01000210.1 GCF_015731765.1 Nitratidesulfovibrio oxamicus | reverse complement strand
ATCTGCGGTGACCAGCGCGGCGGCCAGCATGGTCTCGTCCCGCATGGCATCGCCCACGGCGCGGAAGTGCGGCCTGCCGGGACCCAGCGTGGCGGAGGCCTGTGCCGGAGCCGTTCCGGCGTCCTGTCCGCCGCCGTGCTTGCCATTCTGCATGGCGCCGGGCTTCGCCGCCGCTGTCGCTGCCTCCAGCGCCGCCTGAATGGCCGTGAAGGGCACGGGCGAAAGATAGACGGTCGATGTGCCGCCGTTTTCGTCAAGGCCGTACAAATACCCGCCGCGTTCGGCGGCCAGGCGGCGGGCCTGTGCGGCGATGGCGTCGCGCGGACCGATGGACTGCACCGCGTTGGGGCAGGCTTCGATGCAGGCGGGCACGCCGCCGTGCGCCACCACGTCGGCGCAGCGGTCGCACTTGTACATCACGCCGTTGCCCGCGTAGCGGGGCAGCAGGTCCAGGTACAGGCCAACGCCGGTCTGGCGCTGGGGAATCTGCCACGGGCACACCGTGCGGCACTTGGCCCCGCCCAGGCAAATGTCCGCATCGATGGACACGGTGCCGCTGGCCTCGCGCCGGGCCGCGCCCCACGGGCACAGGTTGGCGCAGGGCGGGTTGTCGCAGTGCAGGCAGCGGCGTGGGATGTTCAGTTCCACCTGCTGCCCGCCGTGCTGCCCGCCGTGCTGCACTGTCACGCTCTGGATGTACAGCCAGTTGTAGGGGGTCAGGCGGTCATCCGTGTCGCGCCGGGCGGACCAGTCCTCGGCCTTTACCGAGGCCGGGAACATGGGTGGAAAGGGCTTTTTGGGCTCCGGATGCCGGGCCGCGTTGCGTTCGCGGCAGGCCTGCACGCAGGCCCCGCAGCCCACGCAGGCGGAAATGTCGATGAGCGTGGCCAGGGGCCCATCTTTCCCGACCGCTTCCCGTCCGGCGGGCACGGGTGTGCTGCCACCCACTCCCGCGCCCGCCGCCGTGGAGGGGAACATGCCGGTTGCGAGGGTGGCGGACCCGGCGAGCCCGGTGCCCGCAAGGCCCTTGAGGAAACCGCGCCGCGAAAGGCGGCGGGGGGATGCTGTGTCGATGATGCGTGAGGTCATTCCGGTGCCCGTGTGCTGATGTGTGGGGGCGCGCGGGGCGCGCATCCGTATCCCCATGGAGCAGGAAGCGTGCCCGCCGGAACGGAAATGCTAACATGCCGGTGTGGCGCGTCTTTTATAAATACGAGCAGGGGGAATAGCCTGCTTGCGCAGTGGTGAATTTTCGGCATATGCTGCACCGTGTGGTGAAAAATTGATCACATGATGCGGCGGTCGCCAGTGGCGGGTGACGTGTGGTGGCGATACCCTTGCGGAAGTTCCCGGCACGGGATTTCGCCAGCAGGGGGCGGGCACGGCGCGCGGGAACCGCGTCCGACAGGATTCCTGCATGATTCAAGCTGGTCATGCTGCGATGGCGCAGGCACTCCGGGTGCCGCTCGCCTGCCCCACAGCGCGTCCGACCCCCGGCTTTTCCCGCAGGCGCGCAACGGCCCCGAAGCTGCATGGTATGGGCGCGCCTGACGGCACGGCATCGCTCCGTCATTCCGCCGTCCTGCCGCCCCCGGCAATCCGGCAACCCTGCCCCCGTCATCGGAAGGAGAACGCCCATGGACGCCCTTGAATCAGGCCGCTTCCTGCGCGAGGTCATCAACACCATCAACGACGGCTTTTTCCTGGTGGGGCCGGACGGGCGCATCCTGATGGCCAATCCGGCCCTGGAGCGGCTGACCGGCTACGAGGCGGGCGAACTGGCGGGCCAGACCTGCGCCATCCTCAACTGCGACGCCTGCGTGCGTTCGCGCTCGCTGGGCGGCGGGCACTGGTGCCGCCTGTTCGACCGCAAGGACGAACACCGCAAGCGCTGCACCCTGGTGCGGCGCGACGGAACGTCCATCACCGTGCTCAAGAACGCCAAGGTTCTGAAGGATGGCGACAGGGTCATCGCGGCGGTGGAGACCATCACCGATATTTCCGCGGTGGTGGAAAAGGACCGCCGCATCGAGGAGCTTTCGCGCCTGTTGGGTTCGGACGAGGGGTTCGCGGGCATGGTGGGCACCTCGCCCGCCATGCAGCGGGTGTTCAAGATCATCGAGCGGGCGGCGGAAAGCGACGCCCCCGTGCTGGTGCTGGGGCCGTCGGGCACGGGGAAGGAACTGGCGGCGCGGGCCATCCACGAACTGGGCCGCCGCAAGAACGGGGCCTACGTGCAGCTCAACTGCGCGGCCCTGAACGAGGCGCTGCTGGAAAGCGAGTTGTTCGGTCATGTGCGCGGGGCGTTCACCGGGGCCATCCGCGACCGGCAGGGCCGGTTCGAGGCGGCCCACGGCGGCGACATCTTTCTGGACGAGATAGGCGACATTCCCCTGCCCATCCAGGTAAAGCTGCTGCGCGTGCTGGAGACCAAGCGCATCGAGCGGGTGGGCGACAACGCCTCGCGCGAGGTGGACGTGCGCATCATCGCCGCCACCAACCGCGACCTGGGGCGGCTGGTGCGGGCGGGCAGGTTCCGCGAGGACCTGCTGTTCCGCATCAACGTCATCCCCATCCACCTGCCGCCGCTGGCCGACCGGCGCGAGGACATCCCCCTGCTGGCCGCCCATTTCCTGAAGGGCATCCGCGAACGCGACGGACGCGACGTGACCGGCCTGACACCGGAGGCCCTGCGCCTGCTCACGGCCTACGGCTGGCCCGGCAACGTGCGCGAACTGCGCAGCGCGCTGGAATATGCCTGCGTCATCGCCGAAGGCGGGCGGCTGGGCGTGGAACACCTGCCGCAGCACATCGCCGGGGCGGGCTGGCACCCGGAATGCACAGGACCGGGCGGGATGGTCGGGACGGGGGGCGTTGCAGCGCACGCCAGCCACACCAGCCACACCAGCCATGCTGGCGCAAGCGACAGGCATCCGGAACTGCATCCGGCGCAAGGGGGACACGGACCGCGCGGAATCCCGGAGGATGCCACCCCGCGGGGCGGGGACGGGGGCGGCATGTCCGCCGGGACATTTGCCTACGGGGGGCGCCCCGCCCGGCACGAACGCGAACGGGCCGAACTGGTGGAGGCGTTGCGCGCCGCCGGAGGAAATGTGTCCGAGGCGGCACGCCTGCTGGGGGTGCACCGGGGCACGGTGCGCAACCGCATGCTGCGCCACGGTATCGACGTGCACAAGGCGGTGGCGGGGTAGTGCGCCGGAGTGCATGCAGGCGGGCGGGCATTGCGGGAAAGGCAGGGACGGACGCCCCGGCGCCTTGCCCCCGGCCTCGTCCTTCTTATTGTAGAGCCGTTGCGCGGCGGCGACCCGACGCTCCCGCGCCAGTGGACAGCCGCCCTTTGCCGGGAGTATAGAAGGCGGCATCCGCGAGGGCGCGCCCGTGCCCGCCAGACACACCAGACGCACCACACCGAACACATTTCCTCCACGTACCAGAGGTCTACTTCATGCTCGCCATCCGCCGCTTCCGTCCCGCCGCCGTGCTGGCCCTGTGCGCCCTGTGCGTGCTGCCCGTCCTGCTCGCCGCCTGCGGGGGGCGCCAGCAGCCCGCGCCGCAGGCGCAGGAACAGGCCCTGCCCGCAAAACCCGTTCTGGAATTCATGACCAGCAATCCGGCTGGTGCTTCCGCCGTGCTGGATGACCCGGAATTCGGTACCGGCATCCGGGTGGTGGTGGAGGGGCTGTTCACCTCGGCCAGCGGAGAGGAATGCCGCCGCGCCACGCTGCTTTCGCAGCATGGCGAGGCAGAGGTGGTCATTGCCTGCCGCCCGGCGGGCAGCGGCGACGACGTTGCGTGGCAGATGGCCCCCCGCATCTGGGGGCAGGGGATAGCCCGGCCCGCGCAATAAGAACTTTCCGGATCAACCGGGATGGCGGACAGGGCAAGCGGGCCGTGATGACCCGACCAGCCGGCCTGATCGGCCTGACTGGCCTGACTGGCCAGTACCGGCATGCCCGGCGCCGGCCCCGGAAGGGCTTCCGCTTCGGGCGGGCGTGCCGTTTCCGCCGCAAAACCACCACGCTAGACACAGCATGTTTTCATCCGCCGGGTGCACACCGCACCCGGCGTAGCCAATTACGGATACCTGCCATGGATACCGCACCGCTTTTCCGTCACGCCGCGCTCCGCCGCGCGGGGGCTGCCGCATGGCTGCCCGCCCTTTTCCTGCTGCTTGCACTGGCTGTGCTGCTTGGCCCGGCGCGCACCGCCGCGCTTGCCGCTCCGTCCGAGGCCAAGTCGCCCGCGTCGTCCGGG
>NZ_VRYY01000220.1 GCF_015731765.1 Nitratidesulfovibrio oxamicus | reverse complement strand
GCTCACCCCGCAACGGGTAGCGCCGGGCGGCCGCTGTCGCGGCGACGCAACGGCCCGCCCCTGTCTGGGGGCCCCCGTCCGGGATCCCCCCGACCGGGGGTGTCGCAAGACGGGCCACCGCAGGGAATGCCGCAGAACGGCATTCCACCGCACCGGAAGTGCACGGGCAACACAACGCCCGACCCGGAAAAGGCGGGACGCACCGATGCGCGCCGATGCGCGCCCGGTTCACACCAGTCCCGCCCAGTTTCGGGAAGAGACGCGCACCCCGCGTCCGCACCGCCCCGGTTGCGCTGCACCCCGCGCGGAATCCCCCGGGAATCCGTCCGGGCGCGCCGCAGGCACGGCAACGTGTTGCAAATTTTTTGAAATTTTACACTTTTTTCCGCAGAGGACTGCATGACAACGAAAAAGAGCAAGCTGAGGATGTTCATCAGCGTGCTGCCCGGCGAGCAGGTGGAAGTCGCCCTTGCCGAGGAAGGCGCCAAGGAGAACCAGGTCAAGGAATACTACGTGGAGATGGTCCACCAGGCCAAGACCAAGGGCAACATCTACCGCGGCATCATCAACAACGTCGATACCAACCTCCAGGCTGCCTTCGTCAACTACGGGGCCGACAAGAACGGCTTTCTCCAGATCGACGAGGTGCACCCCGAATATTACAACACCCCGCACGACGCCACCAAGGGCAAGAAGTACCCGCTGATGCAGAAGGTGCTGAAGGCCGGTCAGGAGGTGCTGGTGCAGGTGGTGAAGGAACCCACCGGCAGCAAGGGCGCGTTCCTGACCACCTACCTGTCCATGCCGGGCCGTTTCCTGGTGCTCACCCCCGGTCGCGAGCAGATCGGCGTCTCCCGCAAGGTCGAGGACGACGAGGAACGCGGTCGCCTGCGCGAGATGCTGGAAGGGCTGAACCCCGGCCCCGGCCTTGGCGTCATCGTGCGCACCGTCAGCGCGGGCACCAGCAAGACCACCCTGCAGCGCGACCTGCAATTCCTGAAGCGCCTGTGGAAGGACATCCGCAAGAAGGGCACCGAGGAATCCGCCCCCTGCCTCATCTACAAGGAGCCGGACCTGGCCTCTCGCGCCGTGCGCGACTACCTCAGCGACGACGTGGCCGAGGTGTGGGTGGACGACGAGCACACCGCGCAGCTCATCGAGGACTACGCCTCGTTGCTGTTCCCGCGCAAGGGGAGCCTGGTCAAGGTCTACAAGGACCAGCAGTCGCGCACCCTGTGGGAACGCTTCGGCATCCAGCGCCAGCTGGAGCAGATATACTCGCGCGAGGTCACCCTGCCCTCCGGCGGGCGGCTGGTGTTCGACCAGACCGAGGCGCTGATGGCCATCGACATCAACTCGGGCAAGATCTCGGGCAAGACCAATTTCGAATCCATGGCCCTGCGCACCAACATGGAAGCCGCCGAAACCGTCGCCCAGCAACTCAAGCTGCGCGACATCGGCGGCCAGGTGGTCATCGACTTCATCGAAATGCGCGACCGCAACCACTGGCGCGAGGTGGAAAAAACCCTGCGCAACGCCATGAAGAACGACCGCGCCCGCCACGACGTGGGCAAGATGAGCCGCTTCGGCCTGCTTCAGGTGGTGCGCCAGCGCACCGGCTCGTCCGCGCTGTCCATCACCATGGAAACCTGCCCCTGCTGCAAGGGTTCCGGCCTGCGCCGCAACATGGAATGGCAGTCGCTGCAGGCCCTGCGCGAAATCCATCGCCAGCTGCGCTCGCTGCCGCACGGCACGCCCACCTTCGTCTTCGAGACCGGGGCAGAGCTTGCCATGCACCTGCTGAACCACAAGCGCGAACGCCTGCTCGACCTGGAACGCCAGTTCGGCGTCCATCTCGACATCAGGCCCGCCCGGTAACGCCATGCGCGTCCTGCTGCACGCCTGCTGCGGGCCGTGCTCCATCGCCACGGTACGGATGCTGCGCGACGAGGGACACGAGGTCACGGCCCTGTTCCTGAATCCCAACATCCACCCCGTGCAGGAATACCTGCGCCGTCGCGAGGCCATGCAAGAGGTCTCGCGGCGGCTCGACCTGCCCGTCATCTGGCGCGACGCCGAGTACGACCCCGTCGCCTGGATGCGCCAGATGGCCTGGCGCGAACAGCCCGGCGTGCGCTGCCGGGTGTGCTACGCCACCCGCCTTGAACGCACCCACTCCATTGCCGCGCGCGGCGGGTACGACGCCTTCACCACCAGCCTGCTCTACTCGCGCCGCCAGCGCCACGAGGTGATCGCCGAGGTGGGACACGGCATAGCCGCCGCCATTTCGGACGTGCCCACCCCCTTCCTGTACCGCGACTTCCGCACCGGCTGGCAGGAAGGCATCGACACGTCCAGGGAATGGGGCATCCACCGCCAGAACTACTGCGGCTGCCTGTACAGCGAGGCCGAACGCTTTGCCCGCGATTTCGCCAAGGTTGCGGGCGTGAAGGAAGAACGGGAAAATATTTAAAGACTCCCGGGGGAAGGGACCATTTACGCTCTGCGGTCCTCATCCGTAATGCTCGAAGACTCGCATAACGGCTGAGGCAAAGGGGCTCCTTCCCGTACCCCCCATCCCCCCAAACTTTTCAGCAGGGGTTACTGAAGCGCACCCCGTATCCGCCAGACCCCGCACGCAGTGCGGGGTCTGGCGGCAAAAAGGGTCAAGGGGACGGCAGCCGTTATGTGAGCGCAACGCGCGAACATTACGGATGGCGATCGCAAAGCGCGCGGCCCCCTTGCGGGGTACGGGGCAGCGCCCCGTCATCTTCAAGTCACACAACACCACCATGCTGCTGTACATCCACGTGCCCTTCTGCCGCCGCAAATGCCGGTACTGCGCCTTCCACTCGCTGGAGATGGGGACGGCGTCGACCGTGCGCGACTACGTGGAAACGCTGCTGCGCGAACTGGCCCTGTGGGGCGACCGCATGGGCGGCGTGCCGGTGACCTCGATCTTCTTTGGCGGGGGCACGCCCAGCCTGCTGCCCGCGCGCACCATCGGCACCATTCTGGACCGGGTGGGCAAGGCATTCGCGGTGCAGCCGGGTGCGGAAATCAGCATGGAGGCCAACCCGGAATCGCTGACCCGCCCGTCGGAACTGCGCACCCTGCTGAAGGCGGGGGTGAACCGGCTGTCCATGGGCGTGCAATGCCTGGATGACGCCATGCTGCACACCCTGGGCAGGCCGCACCGCGCGCGGGAGGCGCTGGACGCGTTCCGTGCAGTGCGCGCTGCGGGCTTCCAGAACGTGGGCATGGACCTGATCTGGGGCCTGCCCGGCCAGACCCTGCGCCAGTGGATGCAGCAGCTGAAAGAGGTGGTGCGGCTGCGGCCCGACCACCTGTCCTGCTACGGGCTGACCCTGGAGCCGGGCACGCCGCTGGAGGACGACTGCGCCACCGGCAGGCTGGGCCTGCCCCCGGAGCGCGCCCAGGCCGCCATGTTCATGGACGGGGCGGAACTGCTGGAAACCGAAGGTTACATCCACTACGAAATTTCCAATTTCGCCCGCATGGGCTTCCAGTGCCGCCACAATCTGGGCTATTGGGAAGGCGAGGACTACCTTGGCCTTGGCCCGTCGGCGGCGTCCACGCTGGGGGGCCTGCGCTGGAACAACCCGGAAGACCACGCCGCATGGACCCGCCAGGTGGACGAGGGCCGCGTGGGCACCGAGGCCGAACGGCTGACCCCGCAGACGCGGGTGCTGGAACTGATCATGCTGCGGCTGCGCACGGCGCGCGGGCTGCGGGTAAAGGCCTACCGTGAACTGACCGGGCGCGACTTCCTGCGTGATCACAAGCGGCTGGTGCACCTGCTGCACCGCGAAGGACTGCTGCGCATCCGAGACGGCTACCTGCGGCTGACCCGCAGCGGCATGCTGGTTTCCAACTCCATCCTTGAACGGCTGTTCGAAGACACCGAGACGCTGATGGCACTGCCCGTGGACACCTCCGCCACTCCCCTGGCCAAGGCCGGAAAGGCCGTCGCGCCCGATGCGGGCCAGATCGACAGCCAGACCGGTGGCCAGATCGGCGACCAGACCGGCGGGCATGCCGCGGAGAACGTGGCGGAAAACGTCACGGGACAGGACAACCCCGCGGATGCGACCAGCGCCGCCGCCCCGCCCTCATCGCCTCCTGATCCCCCCGCAGGGCGCAGCCATGGCTGACGCCCCCGCGCCACCGCCCGAGGGATCGCCCCCCCTCCAACAGCCCGTTGCCGCGCAGGGGGACGGAACGCGCCTGCGCATCCCCCCGGGCCGCCTGGGCGACAGCATGCTCGGCTGGGTGCTGCTGGTGGTGCTGGCGGCGGTGGTGGCAACAAGCGCCACCCACGTGCTGCGCGAACGCGAACGGCACATGGACATGGCCCGCCTGCGCCTGGAAGGACAACTGCGTCTGATGGGCGAGCATGTGAGCGGGCTGCTGCAGGCCATGGACCTTGCACTGGCGGCCATGGCCTTCGACATCTCCAGCAGCGCGCCCGACCACGCCCCACCCACCCTGCGCGCGCTCGACGCCATGCTGCGCCAGCGGCTGGTGCTGCTGCGCCCCCATGTCCTCGAACTGGCCCTGCTCGGCCCCGACGGGCGCGTGCTGACCTCCACCGGCGCCCTACCCGCCGCTGCCATCCCCCAGTTGCAACGCACGGCGCTGCCCGCTCACCGCGACCTGCTGCGCGACTTCAACCTGCTGCGGCTGCAAGCGCCGCGCACGGGCCCGCACCGCAGCATGCCGCCCAGAATGCTGCTGAGCCGCCGCGTCTCCGGACCGGACGGCAGCTTTGCCGGTGTGCTGGCAGCCCTGGTCAATCCGGTGTCCTTCCACGACCGCTATCAGGACTACGACCCCGACGCAGCGGAATGCTCCGCGTTGCTCGACGAGAACACCTCCCCCCTGATGGTGTGGCCATCCGGCGCAAACGCGGCCTGCGTGCGTGCGTCGGTGGCCGCGGCCAGCGGCGGGCCCAACGATTTGCCCGACGGCTTGGCAGACAGGGCCCAGGGCGCCCTGCCGGATACGCCAGACGCAACGGGGGACGGCTCCGCCCCTTCCCCCGGTCAGGCCGAAACGGCGTCCGACCCCGCCTTGTCCCCGGAAGTGTCGCCATCCTTCAACGGCTCCCCCCTCGACGACACGCCCGGCAAGGGCATCATCGTTCCCGGCCTGCGCATCATCGAAACGGACGACGCGCTGGTGGCGGTGCACCAACTGCGCGACTTTCCCTTTCGCATGACCATGCATACCCCGCTGGAACTGGTGCTGTCCGGATGGCGCAGGCAGACTGTGGCCAACGTGGCCATGTCCCTGGCCCTGTGCATGGCCGTCTCGCTGCTGGCCTGGTCGGCCAGCCGCCAGCGCCGCCAGCGGCTGGGGGCGGAGACCGCGCTGCGCCACAGCGAGGCCCGCTACCGCACCTTGGCCGAAAATTATCCCGGCGGGGCCATCATGCTCTTTGACGGGGCCATGCGCTGCCTGCTGGCCGACGGGCTGGGGCTGGCCGGCCTGCTGATGCCTCGCCAGCGGCTGGAAGGAGCCTGCCCCTCCGATGTGCTGCCCCCTCAGGTGGCGCTGCCCTTCGAGGAACAGCTGCAACTGGCCCTCACGGGTACCGAGGTCACCTTCACCATGGCCGTGGGCGAACGCGTCCACGAGGTGCGCCTGCGCCCCCTGCACGAGGATCGCGAAACCGGCCTGCCCGCCCGGTGCATGGCCGTGTTGCAGGACATCACCCAGCGAGAGGCGGCCCGCATGGCGCTGCGCCACAGCGAGGCCCGCCTGCAGGAAGCGCAGCAGATCGCCCGCATGGGCAGCTTCGAACTGCACATGGACACCGGGGCGTTCGTGTGGTCCGCCGGGCTGTACGAGATGCTCGGCCACGATCCCGCCCTGCCGCCCCCGCCCCCGGCAGAGGTGTTCGCCACCCACGCGCCGGAAGAACTGGACTGGTACCACGAGCACGTGGCCACCATGTCGGACGAGCCGGTGACAGAGTTGCAACGCGTCTTTCCCTACCGCACCCTGGGGGGGCGGCAGGGCTGGGGGCAATTCCGCTGCCGGGTCACGCGCGGGCCGGATCGCCTGCCCCAGCACGCCCAGGGCACCTTTCAGGACATCACCAGCCTGCGCGAGGCCGAACTGGCCCTGCGCGACAGCGAGGCGCGGCTCAACGAGGCGCAGTTCATCGCCCGCATGGGCAGCTTTTCCGTCAACCTGCGCGACGACGAGGCCTTCTGGTCACCAGGGTTGTTCCGCCTGCTGGACCTGGACCCGCACGCCGGCCCGCTGGTCCCCGGCGAGGCCTTCCGCCGCCACGCGCCGGAAACCGCCCCGTGGTTCGAAGCGTTCCTGGCAACCCCTGCGGACAGGCCGGAAACCACGGTGCTGCGCTCGTTCCCCTACGTCACCGCCACCGGACAGCGCGGCTTCGGCCGCCTGCACCTGATGGCGCGCCACGGGGCAGACGGCCTGCCCGAACACATCCGGGGCACCTTCCAGGACATCACCGCCCTGCACGAGGCGGAGCAGGCCCTGCGCGACAGCGAGGCCCGCCTGCTGGAGGCCCAGCTCATCGCGGGCATCGGCAGCTTCGACTTCGACATCGCCAACGATACGGCCACCTACTGGTCGCCGGGGCTGTACGCCCTGCTCGAGGTGGAGCCCGGCACGCCGCTGCCCCGCCCGCTGGAGGGCTGCCGAATGTACGCCCCGGACTACGTGGCGCAGTTCGAACGGATGATCACCCAACCCGCCGACGAGCCGGAATCCGTCTTCTGGGACAACATCCCCCTGCTGACGGCCAGGGGGCGGCGGATGATGGGCCAGATGAAGGCCGTGGTGCAGCGCGGGCCGGACGGCAGGCCGGTGCGGGCGCGCGGCGCCTTCCAGGACATCAACCGCCTGTACGAGGCGGAACAGGCCCTGCAACGGGCCAAGGAAGAAGCCGAAAGCGCCAACGAACTCAAGAGCCAGTTCGTGGCCAACATCAGCCACGAGATGCGCACGCCGCTTTCGGGCATCCTGGGCATCGTGGACGTGGCCCTTTCACGCCTGCACGAAACGACGCCTGCCGACCGCGATGACGAACAGACCCGCTATCTTTCCATGATCCGCAACGTATCCGAAGGGCTGCTGCACGTGATCAACGACCTGCTGGACTTTTCGCGCATGGAGGCCGGGCGGCTGGGCCTCGACCAGGTGGAGTACGACCTGCGCGCCGCCGTGAGCGATGCGCTGGCGCCGCTGGCCGTGCAGGCGGAACGCAAGGGACTGTCGCTTACCGTGCACATCGACGCGGATGTACCCGCCCGGTTGCAGGGCGACCCGTTGCGGCTGCGCCAGGTGCTGGTGAACCTGGCGGGCAATGCCGTGAAGTTCACCGACACGGGCAGCGTGCATGTGGACGTGCGGCGCAACGCCCGGTGCCCCCGGCCCGGCGGCTGCCTGCGCTTCACCGTGCACGACACCGGCCCCGGCATCACGACGGACAAGCTGCCCCGGCTTTTCGAAAGCTTCTCGCAGGCGGATGGCTCGCATACCCGGCGGCACAGCGGCAGCGGCCTGGGCCTTGCCATCTCGCGGCACATCGTGCGCTTGCAGGGCGGCGACATCGGCATGGACAGCACGCCCGGCCAGGGCAGCCGGTTCTGGTTCACCCTGCCCATCGACAAGGACGCGCCGCAGGGCGCCGCCGACCCCACGGACCTGCGCCTGACCAGCCCGAATCTGGCGGACCATCCGGATTTCACGGCACTTCCGGGGCTTCCGAAACATGGCACACCGGGAAGACAGGGAGCGCAGGCGGCCAGCGGCCATCACGGGCCGAAGGAACAGGACGGTCAGGAGGCGGCCCGCCCCCTGTGCGTGCTGCTGGCGGAAGACAACGACCTGAACCGCGAATTCCTGAGCTTCTTCCTGCAGGAACGCGGCTACGAGGTGCACCTGGCCATCGACGGGCAGGAGGCCCTGGACCGACTGCGCGGGGGCTGCGCCCCCGACGGCGGGACGGGCAGACCCGACGAAACCGGCACGAACGCCGTCAAGGCGGGCGGGCCAGATGCCGGAACGGAAGCCGCACCGGGTGCCGGGGCAGGCCCAAGGGCGGACGGCGGAATGCAACGCCCCCCCTTCGATGTGGTGCTGATGGACGTGCAGATGCCGGTGGTCAGCGGACTGGAAGCCACTCGCCGCATCCGCGAGGCGGCGGCGCAAGGGGCGGCCTGGGCCGACGTGCCGATCATCGCCCTGACCGCCCACGCCATGCAGGGCGACCGCGACCGCTTCCTGGCCGAGGGCATGGACGACTTCGTGCCCAAGCCGGTGAACCGCGAGGTACTGTTCGCGGCCATCGAACGGCAGGTGGCCCGCTACCGCGAAAAACGAGGAGCCACGGGCCACGGCACGGGCGGCACCACGGGGACGGCATAGCCGTTAGCGCCCCGCGCGCATTCCCCTTTACTTTTCCCGCACTTTCCCCAGCACGCATGAAGGCCCGGCATATGCCGGGCCTTCATGCGTTGTGGGGACTGGCAACGTCCGTTTCCGAACGCCTCCCGCAACCACAAAACCAACCGTGGGCTGCCCCGAAATGCCCGCTTTCAACACACGGGGCGTGCCTAAAGACAATTGAAAGTTTTGGGGGGAGGGGGCGCGGGGGAGGAGACCCTTTTCCAAAAGGGTCCCTCCCCCGCAAAAAACTAGCTGATTTCGCGCGTAGTCCGAAACTCAACCTTCGGATACCGCTCCATGGCCGATTCCAGCCGCCACGGGTTGGGCGCCAGATACGCCAGCGCACCTTCCGCATCCACGGCCAGCTCGCCGCGATGATAGTCCTGGAAATCCGCGAATATCTTCTTGTCCTCGCAGTACACCCAGCGCGCCGTATGCGTGCTCACGCCCTCGTACACGGCGTCCACGCCGTACTCGTCGGCCAGCCGCGCCACGATCACGTCAAACTGCAACACGCCCACCGCACCCAGGATGTAGTCGTTGTTCACCAGCGGACGGAACAACTGCACCGCGCCTTCCTCGGCCAGCTGCTCCAGCCCCTTCTGCAACTGCTTGGCCTTCAGCGGGTTCTTCAGGCGCACCCGGCGGAAATGCTCCGGCGCGAAGTTGGGAATGCCCACGAACTTCAGCACTTCCTTCGTCTCGGTGAAGGTATCGCCGATCTTGATGGTGCCGTGGTTGGGAATGCCTATGATGTCGCCGGGAAAGGCCTCTTCCACGCCGGTGCGGTCCTGCGCCATGAAGATGGTGGCGTTGGCCACGGTCACTTCCTTGCCGGTGCGGTGATGCTTCAGGCGCATGCCGCGCGTGAACGTGCCGGAACAGATGCGCAGGAAGGCCATGCGGTCGCGGTGGGCCTTGTCCATGTTGGCCTGTATCTTGAAGACCACGCCGGTGAAGGCCTCCTCGCCGGGCTCCACCACGCGGGTGGCGGCGGGGCGGGGCTGCGGGCCGGGCGCGAATTCCACGAACATGTCCAGCATCTCGCGCACGCCGAAGTTGTTGATGGCGCTGCCGAAGAACACCGGGGTCAGTTCGCCCTTCAGGTAGCGTTCCTCGTCGAAC
This sequence comes from Nitratidesulfovibrio oxamicus, assembly GCF_015731765.1. GTDB lineage: Bacteria > Desulfobacterota > Desulfovibrionia > Desulfovibrionales > Desulfovibrionaceae > Cupidesulfovibrio > Cupidesulfovibrio oxamicus. The sequence continues at coordinate 9,520 of NZ_VRYY01000220.1, read as the reverse complement.
GGGGTGCCCGCCTCTTCCAGCAGGGCAAGGTCCATGCGCAACTGCTCGGCCTGGTCGCCCAGGTACTCGTCCAGTTGCGGGTCGTCCGCGCCGTGGATGACGATGCCCGACTGGATGCGCCCGCCGTGGGTGGCGGAAAAGAGGTGCAGCTGCTTGTGCAGGAGGTCGTAGGTGCCCTTGAAGCTGGAACCCATGCCGATGGGCCAGGTCATGGGGGCGCACTCGATCTGCAGGTGCTGCTCGATGTCGGCCATGACGTCCAGCGGATGCAGCGCCTCGCGGTCCATCTTGTTGACGAAGGTCATGACCGGGGTGGAGCGCATGCGGCACACGTCCATCAGCTTGCGGGTCTGGGCCTCCACGCCCTTGGCCGCGTCGATGACCACCAGCGCCGAGTCCACGGCGGTGAGCACGCGGTAGGTGTCTTCCGAAAAGTCCTGGTGGCCGGGGGTGTCCAGCAGGTTCACCACCCGGTCGCGGTAAGGGAACTGCATGACCGAGGTGGTCACGGAAATGCCGCGCTCGCGCTCCATGGCCATCCAGTCCGAGGTGGCGTGGCGGGCGGCCTTGCGGGCCTTGACCGAGCCGGCCATCTGGATGGCCCCGCCGAACAGCAGCAGCTTTTCGGTCAGGGTAGTCTTGCCCGCGTCGGGGTGGCTGATGATGGCAAAGGTGCGGCGGCGCGCGGCCTCGCGTTCCAGTCTGCTGCTCACGGCAATGGTCCTTGGAAGGGGTCTGGCGGTCTACTGGCGATGACCGATGAACGTCGGGATGGGGAATGCCCGGAATGTGCAGCGCCCTGTCGGACCGGGTACGGAACCCGCGCGGGCACGGGCGGCGGCCAGGGGGCGCGCAACGGCTCGCGGCACGAAAACAGGGGCGGCGCGACAAAAAAGGGGGGCGGGCCTTGCCCGCGCGAGAAGCGGAGTTATGCTACACCTGAGGAGAGCGGTCAACCGCCGGGGCGGGGCCCTGCGGGACGGCCACGAAACGGGGAGAGTGGCGGCGTTGCGCGAGAACCCTGGCTGTTTTACATTTTCGTCAGCCATTCCGGACTGATGCGACAATCCGCACAAGACGCTTTCCCGGCCTGATATTTTCGGTTATTGTCCTGAAGTTTCGCGCCCGGAGCATAACCCCAATGTCTCCGCACCCCAACCACAAGCCGCAGGGCCACCTGACGAGATGACGGCATTTCCCACCTGCTACGGCATCATTCCCGCACGCTACGCCTCGTCCCGTTTTCCCGGCAAGCCGCTGGCCGACATCGCGGGCATGCCCATGTTCTGGCATGTGTACCAGCGCGCGGCCCGCTGCCCGGAACTGTGCAAGGTGGTGCTGGCCACGGACGACGAACGCATCGCGCAGGCCGCACAACGGCTGGATGTGCCTTTCGTCATGACCCGGCCCGACCATGAAAGCGGCACCGACCGGGTGTACGAGGCGGCCTGCCTGCTGGGCAGGGATCTGGAATCGTCCGGCGCGGCGGGACTGCCCGACGACGCGGTGGTGGTGAACATCCAGGGCGACGAGCCCGCGCTGGACCCGCGCATGCTCAGCCAGCTGGTGGCCCCGTTCGCCGCCGCAGGGGACGGAGCGCGGGTGCGCGTCGCCACCCTGGCCATGGTCATCGACGCGGCGGAAGCCGCCAGCCCCGACCGGGTCAAGGTGGTCACGGCGGCCAACGGCGACGCACTGTACTTTTCGCGCGCGGCCATCCCCTTCGCACGGGACGGCGGCGCACCGGCGGGCGATGCGGCAACCGGCCCGGACCATTCCGGGCCGGAATACCTCGGGCATGTCGGATTATACGCCTTCCGGCTGGAGGCGCTGCGCGCCTTCACGCAACTGGCGCCCTCTTTCCTTGAGCGGCGCGAGAAACTGGAACAGCTGCGGCTGCTCGAAAACGGCATTCCCATCCGGGTCGTACGCACCACCTTCCGTACCCACGGAGTGGACCGGCCCGAAGACATCGGCATCATCATCAACCTGCTTGGGGAGAACGAAGGATGAGAGCTTTCCTGGCCCTGGAAGACGGCTTCGTACTTGAGGGGCGCTCGTTCACCGGTCGCGGCGAATCGGGCGGCGAGGTCATCTTCAATACCGGGATGACCGGCTACCAGGAGGTCCTGACGGACCCCTCGTACGCCGGGCAGATGGTCTGCATGACCTACCCTCTCATCGGCAACTACGGCGTGACGGCCGAGGACATGGAATCCGGCAAGGTCCATGTGGAAGCCTTCATCGTCAAGGAATGTTGCAAGACGCCCTCCAACTGGCGGGCAAAAATGTCGCTGCCCGACTACCTGGCGCAGCACGGGGTGATGGGCATAGAGGGCATCGACACCCGCGCCCTTACCCGGCACCTGCGCATCAACGGCGCCATGCGCGGCATCATCTCCACCGAGACGGACGACCGCGAGGAGCTGGTGCGCCGCGCCCGCGCCCTGCCCACCATGGAAGGCCAGAACCTGGTCACCAGGGTGGCCCCCGGCGCGCCCTACCGCTGGGACGGCACCCGCCCGCAGCCGGTGCAGCTGGCCGCCGACGGCGCCTACGCCTGGCCCGGCCCCGGCCCGCGCCTGGTGGTGTACGACTACGGCATCAAGTGGAACATCCTGCGCCTGCTCACAGACCAGGGCTTCGACCTGCTGGTGGTGCCGCCGTCGTTCACGGCCATGCAGGTGGCGGCCAGCGGGGCCGAGGCGGTGTTCCTGTCCAACGGCCCCGGCGACCCGGCCACCCTTGCCGACGAAGTACGCGAAATCCGCGTGATGACCGAACGCATGCCGGTGGCGGGCATCTGCCTTGGCCACCAGCTTCTGGGGCACGCCCTTGGCGGCACCACCCACAAGCTGAAGTTCGGCCACCACGGGTGCAACCACCCGGTCAAGGACCTGGTGACCGGGCACATCGAAATCTCTTCGCAAAATCACGGGTTCTGCGTGGACATAGAGAGCGTGCCCGACGTAGAAATAACCCATGTGAACCTGAACGACGGCACGCTGGAAGGGTTCGCCCACAAGACCAAGCCCATACTGGCCGTGCAGCACCACCCCGAGGCAAGCCCCGGCCCCACCGACAGCCGGTACTTCTTTGCACGGTTCAGGGGCATGGTGCGTGAGGTCGTGGGCCGCTAGGCTCACGACCGGGATTGCAACAGCCTGAATTCAGGGGGCGCGGTACAGGCACGCCGCGCCCCTTCGCTTGGGGGGCCCTTGCCCCTTTACGCGCCACGCCACCCCGGGGGCGATGCATGTCCAACGACCTCACCAAGGCACGACAACTACTTACCCAGGTGCGCTCCCTGCTGCGCCAGGGCAAGGTCATGCCTGCCGCCCAGTCCTTTCACGAGGCGCTGGTGCTGGTGCTGAAAAACCCGCTGATGAAGGCCGAGCGCGAAGAATTCGAGCGCATGCTGGCCGACGCCTCTGCCTACCTCGACAACGACCCGGAATTGCGCAAGGTCTTTCCGCTCAAGATCGACTACAAGCCCGGCGCCGAACGCCAGGTGCTGGACACCGTGCGCGAACTGGTCAAGGCGGTGAACGAAGCCGCCGTGAACGAGGCGCAGGAACACATCAAGGCCATGGAGGCCCGCAAGCAGTCCGAACTGGACCGCGGCCAGAAGCTGCTGGACGACAAGGACTACGACGCCGCCAACGGCGTGTTCCGGCAACTGGTGGTGGAATTCAGCGACGACCCGGCCCTGAAGGGCGACATCGGCGAGCGGTTCCTGAAGGCGGGCCGGTACGAGGAAGCCTTCGACTACCTGGCCCAGGCCCTGGACCAGAGTCCGGAATCCGTCCACCTGTACAACCGCATCGGCATGGCCCTGCGCAAGATGGGCAAGTTCGACGTGGCGGAAAAGTACTATTTCAAGGCCGCCCAGTACACCGGGCGCGACCCCAACCTGTTCTTCAACATCGGCCGCCTGTACGTGGACTGGCGCAAGTGGGACAAGGTGGCCAAGGCCGCCTCGGCCGCGCTGCAACTGAAGCCGGACTTCGACGAGGCGCGCAAGATGCTGGAATTCGCCACCCGCCAGATGGGCAAGTAGCAGGGCGATCGCACGGCGTGCCCTGCACGCGGCGCGGCAGGATGCAGAGGCAAGAGGGGCCGGTCCGTGGGACCGGCCCCTTTCGTTGCGTCCGCGCCGGATTCCGCTCCGGCGCATGTACGCCGGAGCAGGGAATCAGCGCATGGGATGATGCGGCGACATGGCCGCGTCCAGCCGGGCCGTGGGGCCGTGGCAGACAATGCAGTTGCCGCGCGCGCCGATGGGCGCGTCCACCTTCTGGTACTGGAAGGGCTGGATGGAATCGCGCCCGGCCCCGTAATCGCTGCGGCTGGGGTAGGTTGCGTGGGGGCTGCCGTGGCAGGCGATGCACGGCACCTTGCCGGTGGCGTCCATGCGGTTGCGGTACAGTCCCGGCCCGCCTTCCGTCCACACGTTGAAGGCGCTCACCGGCATGGTGGGCCGTGCGTAATCCTTGTGGCAGGTCATGCAGTCCGGTTCCTGGGTCCACGGGGTGCGCGGCAGGATCGCCTCCGTTCCCTGCGGTCCCTGCGCCGTCAGGTTGCGCAGCAGCCCCGACGCGGCGGGCTTGCCCAGTTCCACCTCGCGCTTCAGCAGCGAAACGGCGTGGTCCTCCAGATGGCCGTGGCAGGTCACGCAGGTCATGCCCTTGGCGGAATGGCTGTCGCGCAGGCAACGGGTAACGCCGATGGGACTGTCGGGATGACAGTAGGAGCAGACCTCCGCCCCGCGCCCGGCCAGGTAGTTGGCATGAAAGCCGTGCAGCGCGGCGGGCAGGTTCACCACCCCTTCGCGTCCCTTGGCGTTCAGCAGCGGGTCGGGATGGCACGACTGGCACAGCACGGGCACGCCCGCATCGGACCGGGCCAGCAGGTCGGTCTTGTTGCGTTTGTCGTGGGTGGCCAGGATGGAGCGGGCCGTCACGGGCGAAATGCCGGTTACCCCCAGCTTGCCCCAACTGCCGCCATGACAGCGCCAGCAGCTCATTTCCGTGCCGTTGGGCAGCACGGCGCCGGTGCGTGCCAGTTCCCGGCCCGATGTCGCATCGCGCGCCAGCACCGAGAACACCGGGTACGGGTTCAGCCCGCCAGTGTCGGTGTACGGTGTAAGGGGTATGCCGACTGCCTCCAGCGCGCCTGTCTTGGGGTTGAGGTCCATGGTGCCCAGCATGCCCTTGCCTGTAACCGACACATCCGGGGGCAGTTCCTTGCCGGAAATGGATTTGGCGTACTTCCAGTATTCCACCTGGGTGGACGGACGGCGCATGTCCGGCGGGGCGGCGTAGGCCAACTGCACCCCTTCGGACACGATGCGCGGCCTGCCCTCGCCCATGCCGTCGCCGCTTCCCCTGCGGATGAGCATGGCCACCAGCGCGTTGCCGGGCGGCAGGTTGGGATAGGCCACGTCACAATCGGTGATGCACTTCATGCCCAGGGTGTTCCACGCCAGCAGCACATGGGCCGACGCGGCCGGATCGAAGGGCGGCACCTCGTGCCGCAGGGGCCGGATGCGCACCTCGTCGAAGCGGTCCGGCTTCTTGCCGTGCAGCCCCACGGCCACATAGGCCGCGATGGCGTCGCGTTCGGTCCGCGTCCCGGCAAAGGGCGGCATGTGTTCGAGCACCTTGCCCTGGCCTTCGATGTATGCCTCCATGCCCAGGGTGGACACGTGGCCGGTCAGGGGCAGGATGTCGTTGCCCGCCGTCCCCACGGAGTGGCAACTGCCGCAGTGTTCCGCGAACAGCCGCTTGCCGTCGGCCACCTGGGCCGCCAGGGCCGCCCCCGATTTGGGCGTCGGCAAGGCCGTGCCTGCCCGGGCCGGGAGCAAGGGCGATACGGCCATCCATGCCATCAGCACCAGCCCCACCGCCAACGCAGTCCGTGGTCGCCACCGCGCAACGGTGGCCGGTCTCATGTCGTCACCCATGCAACCTCCTCGCGGCAAGGCCGCGTCATGGTCCGCCCGCGCGGGCGCGCCGGGCTGCTTGTCCTCCCCAGGATTTCCGGGCCTGGGCCATGGTAGGAGGGAGGGCGCCGGGCCGCGATGATTATCAATCTGCTGTCGGGAAGCCATGCCAGAACACGAAAAGCCCCGCCGGAACATAATGTTCCGGCGGGGTGTTCAGTGCGTTGATCGGCAACGTCCTGCGGGCGCGGCCCGCCAAGGATGCAGCCCGGCCTTGCCTGTCATATCTTGCATGGCAGGCCTTGCCTGTCAGACTCTACTTGTCCGTGGGCAGTTCGCAGTTGGGCTGCTCCGTTGATCCGGGCCCGGCCATGGGCCGGAAACACCGCTTGGTACCGCCGCACACCGGGCAGTGCCAGGTGTCGGGCAGGTCTTCGAAGCGGACGCCCGGCGGCACCTTGCCCTTCCGGTCGCCCCGGTCGGGGTCGTAAACATAGCCGCAGTTGACGGTCTGACAACGCCACATGTCCCTGGGATCGGCCATGGTGCCTCCTTCCCCCCGGAGTTCGGCCCCCGCTTTCTGCTCTGGCGCGCTGGCCACGCGGGCAGTGCCTGTCAGGCATGCCAGTCGTGACAGGCCTCTCGCGCCCGCTGCGCCCGTCACGCCGGTTTGCGGGCGCACGCACGATGCATGCCGCCCGCGCCCGGACGCAACAATTTACCAGTTGATGCCCAGCAGTTCGAAGTGGGCCTGCGGGTGGGCGCACGCGGGGCACAGGTGCGCGGCCTCGGTGCCTTCGTGCAGGTAGCCACAGTTGCGGCAGCGCCACACCACGGACGATTCGCGCACGAACACGCGGGCTTCCTTGACGTTCTTGGCAAAGCCCAGGAAGCGGCGCTCGTGGAATTCTTCGGCCACGGCGATGCTCATGAACACCTTGGCGATCTCGTCAAAACCTTCCTCGCGGGCGATGCGCGCGAACGAGGGGTACATTTCGGTGTACTCGTGGTTTTCACCCGCCGCCGAGCTGATGAGGTTGGCGTGGGTATCGCCGATGACGCCCGCCGGAAAGGCCGCCACGATCTCCACCTCGCCGCCTTCGAGGAACTTGAACAGGCGCTTGGCGTGTTCCTTTTCCTGGCTGGCGGTTTCGGCAAAGATGTCGGCGATCTGGACAAAACCGTCCTTCTTGGCGCGGGCGCCGAAATAGTCGTAGCGGTTGCGGGCCTGCGATTCGCCGGCAAAGGCGGTCAGGATGTTGCGTTCGGTCTTGGTGCCTTTCAGGGCTTTCATGACTGCTCCTTGAGTTGTCGTTGTGTTCCGGATGAATGGAGGGGTAGCCTGATGGCGCCGGGCCGCGCGGCCACATGCGCCGTAAAATGTCACCGGCACCCCGCCTGCGGGGCGGGGCCGCCGGAACCGTGGCGCGGGTCTGGGCAGAATGGCCTGGCCAGAATGGTTCGGGCAGAACGGGCTGGGCACCGTGCCGGGGCTTGAAGTGCGGGCTGCATGCCATGCCGGGCGCCATGCACACGGTGCGAACCATGCGGAGACGGGCGGGCGGATGCAACCGACCGGCACGTCCTGCTCCGGACGCGAACGGCGCGCCCCCGACCGGTTCGTGCGCTCAAACCGCGCTGATGGACGCCATGTATCGTAAAGCCATGCCAGGATCCACTGTACGAACGTACAATCCCCACGCCCTTGGCACAAGATGTTGTCATGCCGCCAGCGGGACGGGACGCGGGGGATGCGACGGCTCAGTTCTTCGAAGCGCAGGTCTCGCATACCCCTTCGAACTCGATGCGCCCGGAAAGGACGATGAAGCCGGGGGCACGGGCACCCGAAATATCGGGCAGGCGCACGGGTTCCATCACGTCTCCCACCCGCCCGCACTGGGTGCAGCGCACATGCTGGTGGGGAGTGACGTTGCCGTCGAAGCGCTTCTGCGACCCGGCCGACTCCAGTTTCAGAATGTCGCCCGATTCGGCCAGCAGGTCGAGATTGCGGTACACGGTGCCCAGGCTGATGCGCGGCAGGCGCTGCCTGACCATGCCATATACCTCGTCCGCCGTGGGGTGGCTGTGCACACTGCGCAATTCTTCCAGGATGACCATGCGTTGCTTGGTCATGCGCGTCTGCTGTTGCTGGGTCATGTGGACCTCACGTTGTTTATTGGTAATGATTACTGTTTATGCGGATATGTGTCAAGCCCCTGCGCGAAAAATGGCGCAGCACGCCGCAAATCCGGTGCCGCGCACGCAACAGGGCCGCCGGGTTTGCCCCGGCGGCCCTGAAATGCGCCGCGCATCCGGCTGCCGGTCCGCCTTGTGGCGGCGTCGGCCTCCGGCAACGCCCTACCCGTCCACGAGGGAAGGCTTCAACTCGCCCATGGCCGCCCACAGCTTGGACAGCGCATCGAGGTATTCGGCCTTGGCCCCGGTCAGGGCCGCCTCTGCGGCGGTCAGCTTGGCCTGGGCGTCCAGCACGTCGGTATTGGTGCCCACCTGGGCCTGATAGCGGGCCACGGCCACGCGGTAGGCCTCCTCGGCCTGGGTGAGCCCCTTGGTGGCCACCGCGATGCGCTTGGAGGAATCGGTCAGGGTCAGCAGGCGCGACTGCACCTCGTAGGCCACCTCGTGGTGCAGGTTGGCCTCTTCGGCGCGCACCTGCGTTTCCACCTGCCGGGCCTGCTGGCCGGAGTACCACGTCTTGCCCCACTCGAACACGCTCCACTCGGCCTTGAGCCCCGTGGACCACTGGCTGAACCCGGTGGGGCTGAGGGTACTGCCCGAAACGTCCGGATGATCGCCGTCCGTGGCCCAGTTGAAGTTGGCCGAAACCTGCGGGTACAGCCCGCTGTCCGCGATGCGCACGTCCCTGCCCGCGATTTCCACGGCCTTGCCCGCTATGCGCACGTCGGGCCGGTTGCGGTAGGCGCGTTCCAGGCATTGCTCCAGCGTCATGTCGAAGCCCACGGGCACCAGCGTGCCCACGTAGGCGGTGTCGCTGCCCACGGGCAGGGTGAGCAGGGTGTTCAGCCGGGCGCGCTGGGTGGCGTGGTTGTTTTCCGCGGTGATCAGCAGCGATTCGGCGTTGGTCACGTCCACTTCGGCCTGCAGCACGTCCAGGCGCGGGCGCAGCCCCACGTCGTAGAAGGCGCGGGTAACCTTGGCCTGCTCGCGCAGGCGGCTCAGGGCGTCGCGCGCGCTGCGCACGTTCTCGCCGGATTTCAGGTAGGCCAGGAAGGCTTCCTGCACCTGCACCACGAGATCCAGGCGCGACTTGTCCAGCGTCAGTGCCTGGCGCTCCGTTTCCAGCGCGGCCTTCTGATAGGTGGACAACAGCCGCAGTCCGGTGAACAGCGGCTGGCTGACGCCCACGGCCCAGGTGTAGGTGTCGTCGTCCAGTTCGCGCGACATGGAGCGGGGCTTCTCGTTCAGGCGGTTGTAGCCGTAGGAGGTGGACACGGCCGGGCCGAACGCCCCGCGCGCCGACTTGCGCCCTTCTTCCGCCGCATCGCGTCCGGCGCGGGCGGCCACCACGCCCTGGTTGTCGCGCAGGGCCGATTCCAC
>NZ_VRYY01000208.1 GCF_015731765.1 Nitratidesulfovibrio oxamicus | reverse complement strand
GCCTCGGCCAGTTGGCGGGCCAGCGCGGTGATGGCGGCGGCGGGCACGCCGGTTTCGCCTTCGGCCCACTGCGGGGTGCAGGCGGCCACGTGCTGGGCCAGCGCGTCCAGATCCTGCACGTGCGCTTCGACGTAGGGCTTGTTGTACAGCCCTTCGTTGATCAGCACGTGGATGACGGCGAGGTTGAAGGCCAGGTCGCTGCCGGGGCGCACCATGTAGAAATTGTCGGCCTTGCCCGCGGTGTAGGTGGCGCGGATGTCCACCACGCTGAGCTTGCAACCCTTTTCCATGCCGTCGAGCACCGCGTTGGCCTCGGCCACGTTGATGGCTTCAAGGATGTTGCGGGTCTGCAACACCAGGTGCTTGCAGTTGCGGTAGTCGTAGACCACTTCCTTGCGTCCGATGCCCATCACCGACTTTGCGGCGTGCTGCACGTTGCGTGCGCAGGCGCTGTCGTGGTTGCAGTAGTTGGGCGAGCCAAGGCCGCGCATGAACGCCTGGTGCAGGTCCACGAAGGGACCGCCCCGGTCGGAAAACAGTACGCTGCGCCCGCCATGGGCGGCGGTGATGTCCTTCAGCCTTCCGGCCACGTAGTCCAGAGCCTCGTCCCACGAGGCTTCGCGCCACTTGCCTTCGCCGCGCTCACCCACTCGGATCAACGGGCCTTGCGGACGTTCCGTATCCATTTCAAGGGCGATGCCTGCCGCGCCGCGCGCGCACAGAGAGCCCTTGAGGGGCGACTTGGGGTTGCCCTCGATGCGAACGGCCTTGCCGTCCTCCACCTCGACCACGATGGGACAGCGCACGCTGCACATGCCGCATACGCTGTACACCTGTTGCCTGCCTGCCATGGCTGCCTCCGGTGTTTGCCTGCCGTTGGATATCTGGTTGAGCATGCCCCGCCTACCAGCGCTTGTCCGCAACAGGCAAGCGAAGCCGTGCATGTGTTGTTTGTAACAGGAACACGCATTCCGATACACGCGTGACCATGAAAAATCGAGAGGGTTTCGTGAAAACGATCACGATTCGCGCGATTGGCGTGCTAGTTATGTTTTTTTAGGCACATATGGCATTTCGACCCAACCAGGCTTGCGGGGTGGCCCATTCTGTCCCCAAGCCTGCCAGCCCTTGCCGGGCCTTGCCTGGCGGAGCCCAACAGTCACCAAAGCATGGTGCTCCGTGTCGAAGGGGCGGGCGTGTTCGTGCAACGTCGGGCCAGTTGTCGCCAGCAGGGCGGGCGGTGAATAATGCAGTATAATGGAATATAAGGAGAAGATGCTTTGGCACCGTCTTTGCTTTAGTTGGGCAGGAGTGTTCGCGGGGATTACGGGCCCCGTGATGACGTCGCTAACCCCAACTCAGCGAGGTAGGCAGACATGGCAGTGCAGGAACAGGTTTACGGGTTCTTCATTCCCAGCGTTACCCTGATCGGCATCGGCGCTTCCAAGGCCATCCCCGAAAAGATCAAGGCGCTCGGCGGGTCCAAGCCGCTCATCGTCACCGACATGGGCATCGTCAAGGCGGGCATCCTGAAGCAGATCACCGACCTGCTGGACGCCGCCAAGATGGCCTACAGCGTGTACGACGAAACCATCCCCAACCCCACCGACGACAACGTCCACAAGGGTGTTGAAGTCTACAAGAAGAACAAGTGCGACAGCCTGATCACCCTTGGCGGCGGCAGCTCGCACGACTGCGGCAAGGGCATTGGCCTCGTCATCGCCAACGGCGGCAAGATTCACGACTTCGAAGGCGTGGACAAGTCGTCCAAGCCCATGCCGCCCTACGTGGCCGTGAACACCACGGCGGGCACCGCGTCCGAAATGACCCGTTTCTGCATCATCACCGACACCAGCCGCAAGGTGAAGATGGCCATCGTGGACTGGCGCGTGACCCCCAGCATCGCCCTGGACGACCCGCTGCTGATGATGGGCATGCCCCCGGCGCTGACCGCCGCCACCGGCATGGACGCCCTGACCCACGCCGTGGAAGCCTACGTTTCCACCATCGCCACCCCCATGACCGACGCCTGCGCCGAACAGGCCATCACGCTCATCGCCACCTTCCTGCGTCGCGCCGTGGCCAACGGGCGCGACATCGAGGCCCGCGAGCGCATGTGCTTCGCCCAGTACCTGGCGGGCATGGCCTTCAACAACGCCAGCCTCGGCCACGTGCACGCCATGGCCCACCAGCTTGGCGGCTTCTATGACCTGCCGCACGGCGAATGCAACGCCATCCTGCTGCCCCACGTCTCGCAGTTCAACCTCATCGCGAAGCTGGACCGCTTTGCCCGCATCGCCGAACTGCTGGGCGAGAACATCAGCGGCCTTTCGGTGCGCGACGCGGCGGAAAAGGCCATCTGCGCCATCAAGCGCCTGTCGGCGGACGTGGGCATTCCCGCGGGCCTCGTGGCCCTTGGCAAGCGTTACGGCAAGGACGTGAAGGCCAAGGACATCGCCATCATGACCAAGAACGCCCAGAAGGACGCCTGCGGCCTGACCAATCCGCGTTGCCCCACCGATGCTGATGTCGCGGCCATTTACGAAGCGGCCATGTAAGGGGTACAGACAAAGCCGGGCGTGGTCCTTTTCAGGGTGACGGCGGGCAACCCCACCTGCGACCGGTCCGCACGGGAGATGCACCACCATTTCCGCGCGGGCGCATGAAGGCCCCCACGCCGGTCCCTTCCTTGAACATGGAACGGACCAGATCGGCCCGACCGGTTTTGTGACACTATCCCCACTTGCGCTTTCAGCCGTCGCGGGGAGGAGAGATTCTTCCCCTTCCCGCGGCGGCATCCGTGAGCGCGCAACCGCAACGTGCCGGGAAACGACATGGACGTGACCAACCTTGAATCTGTCCGCGACAACGACTTCATCCATGCCGTCATGGAGGAGAGCGGGCAGGATCTTACGCACTGTTATCAGTGCGGCAACTGTACGGCGGGGTGTCCGTGCGGGTTCGCCTACGACATCCAGGTCAGCCAGATCATGCGCAACCTGCAGGCGGGCCGGAAGGACAAGGTACTGAACAGCCGCTCCATCTGGCTGTGCCTGTCCTGCTCCAGCTGCACCACCCGCTGTCCCAACAACATCGACGTGGCGCGGGTGATGGACGTTCTGCGCCACATCGCCCGGCGCGAGGGCCGGGTGGCCGAGAAGGGCGTTACCACCTTCTGGGACGCCTTCCTCGCTTCCGTGCGCAAGCACGGGCGTGTCTACGAACTGGGCGTGGTGGCCAACTACGTGGCCCGCACCGGCAGGGTGTGGACCGACATCGATCTTTTGCCGCGCATCGCGCCCAAGGGCAAACTTTCCCCCATGCCGCACGACATCAAGGGCCGGGACGAGATCGCCCGCATCTTCCAGCGCTACGAGGAGGAAAGGACGCGATGAATCTCGCCTACTACCCCGGCTGTTCGGGGCTCGGCACCTCGCGCGAGTACGAACGCTCCACCCGGGCCGCCTGCGCGGCGCTGGGCGTGAGGCTGACGGAAATTCCGGACTGGAGCTGTTGCGGGTCAACCCCGGCCCACGCGCTGGAGCACGCCCTGTCGGGCGCGTTGTCGGCCCGCAATCTGGTGGGCGCGGCCCGCGCGGGCTGCGACACCGTGGCCACCCCCTGTCCGAGCTGCCTTTCCAACCTCAAGACCGCCCGCCACCGCATGGCCGATGACGGCTTTCGCGCCAAGGTCGGTCGCCTGCTGGACCAGCCTGCCGAGAAACTGGCCGACCTGCCCGACGTCCAGTCGGTGTTGGAAACGCTGGTGACACGCGTGGGTCTGGACGCCATTCGCGCCAAGGTGCGCCAGCCCCTCGCCGGGCTGCGCGTGGCCCCCTATTACGGCTGCATCATGACCCGCCCGGCGGATGTCATGCGCTTCGACGATCCGGAAAACCCCACCTCCATGGACGACCTGCTTGCCGCGCTGGGCGCCGAGGTGGTGCCTTTCCCCTACAAGGTGGAATGCTGTGGGGCCTCGTACGGCGTCACGCGGCGGGACATCGTGGCCCGGCTTTCCGGGCGGCTGCTGGGAGCGGCGCGCGACGCCGGCGCCCACGCCGTGGTGGTGGCCTGCCCGCTGTGCCAGATGAACCTGGACCTGCGCCAAACGCAGGTGGAGTGGCCCGGCGGCAAGGCCGTGGACATGCCGGTGTTCTACTTCACCCAGTTGCTGGGGCGCGCCCTGGGCGTGCCGGATGCGGAACTGGGGCTGGAGCAACTGTGCGTGGACCCGACCATCGCCTTCCGCCGCGCGGCGCAGGTTGTGGCGGCGCGGCAGGCCGAAGAGGCCGCGCAGGC
>NZ_VRYY01000207.1 GCF_015731765.1 Nitratidesulfovibrio oxamicus | reverse complement strand
CTCTTCCGATCTAAAGGCCAGCAGGCAGGGCCCTGTCACGGACCAGAACGCGGCACGGCCCGCGCCGCCGCCCGCCCCGTCATCGGGGGGCGGACACGGCGGTACGGGCCGGTATGGATCGTCGAAAAGCGGTTGCAAGGCCGGATGGTCCCCGGTGGGCGCGCCTGCGCCCTTCCCGATGCCAGGCCCGAGGCCCGGACAGTCCACCGAGGCATTGGCCCCGTCGTGCGACGGTGCCGCTGCCACCTGCGGGCTGCGGGAATCGGGAGGATGGCTGTCCATGCGCGCGAAAAGAGAAGTTACGGGGTTTGACCCGCCCCGCCATCCCCTTCGCCGGTTGCCGGGTCCGGGGCATCGAAGCGCATGGGGGGCATCTTTTCAGGGGTGCGCACCGGCCCCGGCAGGGTGCCCGCCAGACGCGCCGCCGTGGCGGGGTCTGAGGCCACCAGGTCGCCGAAGCGCAGGTGCAGCCGGTATTCGCGCATGTACCACGCCAGCGCGTTGCGCAGGGCGCGCACCACGCCGTCGTCGTTCAGCAGGTGCGACTGGCCGGGAAAGCCGGAAGCGCCGGGCACTTCGTCCAGCCCGTCCAGTTCGGTGGCCAGCCGGGGGCGGCGGCCAAGGCGTCCGCCCACCACCACCCGCCAACCCTCGCGGGCCACGGGCAGGGCCTTTTCAGGGCAACGCTTGATGCACAGTCCGCAGGAAAGACAGTTTTCGGGGTGCAGGCGCGGCCCGTCTTCTTCCACCGTCATGGCGTGGTCGGGGCACAGCCGTTCGCACAACCCGCAGCGGGTGCAGGCATCGGTGGCGCTGCCCGGCGTCCAGGCCCGGATGATGCCCACGTCCGCGATGTGCGGGCGCGAGCAGCCGTTGGGGCAGGCGGACACCGCCACCCGGAAGGCGTGGTGGTGCAGGATGGGTCCGCGTACCACGTCGCGCAGGAAATCCGGCCAGCCGCTTTCGGCCACCACCCGTTCCAGCCGGGCCAGAAAGCCATCCGGCACGGGCAGGGAAAAGCGGCAGGTGCCCCCGCGAGAGGAGGCAACGGTCGTACCGCGACAACCGTTGACGATGAAGGGAGAGGGAGCGCGATCAGACATGATACTCCTGTGGCGTGTCCGCCATGCGTGCACCCTGGCACGGCGGCGGGTTCCGGTCAGTGACGCAGGTCACAAGGGGCGGATGGGCACGGCGGCGCTACCCTGTCCGTGCTGCCTGCCAATGATGGTAAAGCAATTCCACGTGTCCCGAACACAAAAGGGGCATGGCCGTATTGATGTCCTCCAGCGGCCAATCCCACCAGCACATTTCGAGCAACATGGCGATCTGGTCTTCTGAAAATCGCTTGCGCACGGTTCGACCGGGGTTGCCAGCAACAATGGAATACGGTTCCACGTCCTTGGTCACCACGGCCCGCGCACCGATCAGGGCTCCATGTCCCACATGAATGCCCGGCATCACGACGGCCTCGGCGCCTATCCAGACATCGCTGCCGATGACCGTATCACCCGCGCGCTCGAATGCATCCACGGCTTCCCGAAAATTCCCGCCGTCGCGCATGTAGAAAAAGGGATACGTCGAAACCCAGCCATGGTTGTGCCCCTGGTTTCCGGCCATGATGAAACACGCACCAGTACCGATGGAACAAAAGCTGCCTATGACGAGTCTGTCCACGTCGTCACGGTCGTGCGCGAGGTAGCGCGCGCAATCATCGAACCCATGTCCGTGATAATAGCCGGAATAATAGCTGAAGCGTCCCACCCGGATGTTGGGATTCGCCACCTGCTCCGAAAGAAACTTACCCTGGAACGGGCTTTCGAAGGGATTGCGCATGGGGCCTGGGCCTTTCGTTGTTTGCGGCACTGGAAGCCCTACTTGCCGATGCAGAACGAAGAAAAAATATGCTCCAGCACCTCTGAGGGGGTGGTCTCGCCAGTGATTTCGGACAGCACGGCGCAGGCGCCGTCCAGTCGCACCGAACACAGGTCGTACGGCACCCCGGCGTGGACGTCCGCCATCAGGGCATCCAGTTCGTCCAACGCACGGCGCAGCACCTGGGCCTGGCGCAGGTTGGGGGCAAGGTCGCCGGATTCCGGCTCTCCGCCCGCATCGCCCCCGCCAAGGCCCGCCAGCACCATGGTCCGCGCGGCGGCGGCCAGTTCGTCCACCCCCTGCCCGCCCAAGGCGGATACGCCCACGCAGGGGCAGCCCTCCACCTCTTGCGGACACTGGAAGGCGGCTGCGCCCCCGTACCCACCGGCAAGATCGGTCTTGTTCAGCACCACCAGCACCCGGCCTGCCGGGACAACGGATTGGGCGGATTGAGACGAAGGGGCGGATCGGGCGGGCTGCGCGCCAGACACATGCTGGTCGCGCACATGTCGCAGCAGTTCGCGCTCGGCATGCCCCAGCCCGGCGGCGGCGTCCACCACCAGCAGGACCAGGTCGGCCTGAGCCACCAGGTCGCGGCTGATGCGCACCCCCTCCTGCTCCACGATGTCGCCGGTGTCGCGCAGTCCCGCCGTGTCCACCAGACGCACCGGCAACCCGGCCAGTTGCACCGGTTCCTCGATGAAATCGCGCGTGGTGCCGGGCATGTCGGTGACGATGGCCCGGCGGCGCCCCAGCAGGGCGTTCATCAGGCTGGACTTGCCCGCATTGACGTGCCCGGCCAGCACCACCAGCGCGCCCTCCTGCCAGCAGCGGCCCCGCTGGTGGGCGGACAACAGCCCGCGCACCCCGGCGGCAACGGCATCGCATTCGGCCACGAAGGCCTCGGGGGCAAGACAGTCCACCTCGTCCTCCGGAAAGTCCACGGCCACGCACACCTGCGCGCGCAGGTCCAGCAGGCGCGCCCGCAATTCCGCCACCCGCGCGCCCAGCAGCCCCTGCAACCGTGCCTGGGCCAGGCGCAGCCCACCCTGTGCGGGCGCGGCGATCATCTCGGCCACGGCTTCGGCCTGGGTCAGGTCCATGCGTCCGTTCAGAAAGGCCCGTCGGGTGAATTCGCCCCGGTCGGCAAGCTGTGCGCCACAGGCGCAGGCCGCCTCCAGCACCGCCGCCAGCACGGCAGGACCGCCGTGGCAGTGGATTTCGGCCACGTCCTCGCCGGTAAAGGTGCGCGGGCCGGGCATGGCCACGGCCAGCACGTCGTCCAGCGGCGCGCCCGTGGCGTCGCACACGCGGCCCCGGTGCAGCGTCCAGGGCCGGAACCCGGCAAAACGCGGCGAAGCGGGCAGGAACAGCCGCCCCAGAATGGTATGGCTGTCCGGCCCGCTGATGCGGATTATGCCCACCCCCCCGTGACCGGGCGGGGTGGCGATGGCGGCGATGGTGCCTTCCTGCCGCATGGCGTGCTCCCCGGCGCGGCGACCTGCCCGGCCCCATGGATCCGGCGGCGCGCGCCCTTGCGGACGCGAACGGGGGAAACCCTGTGGGCCTCCCCCGCGACGCGATTCAACGATATGTGTACCGCCGCCTGCCGCGAACGGAAACATCCGCCCGCGCGCCGGTGGCAGTGACGCCCCGGCGGGGCCGGTCAGCCTAGCCTTTCTTCTTGCGCATGATGATCACCCGCTTCAGCGGGCCGTCGCCCTTGCTGCGGGTAACCACCTCTTCGTCGTCCTGCAAGGTCACGTGCACCACCCGGCGGTGGTACGAGCTGAGCGGACGGGTGGATTGCGGCTTGCCGGTGGCGTGCACCTTTTCGGCCAGGTGCAGGGCGATGTCGCGCAGCTTGTCGTCCTGGCGTTCGCGGTAGTCGCCGGAATCCAGCTGCACCCGCACCGATGCGCCAAGCTTGCGCGAAACGATGCGCGAGGCCAGGTACTGCAACGCCGACAGGGTCTGCCCCTCGCGGCCTATGAGCAGCCCGGAATTCTCGCCGCAATCCACGGAAACGTTGACGCGGCCTTCGGCCAGTTCCACGGTGAAGCCCGCTTCGCCGATGACCGGGGTAACCAGGCGTTCCATGACCTCCACAGCCACCTGGGTCACCTGTTCCCGGTCCAGCTGTTCCAGCGGGATTTCCGGCAGGCCGTCGCCGCCGTGCTCGTCGGACCCGTCCAGCATGTCCAACATATCCGGCATATCCAGCCCTGCGTCACTGCCGGGCCTGTCCGGTCGGGGGTGCCGTTCCTGACTCTCTGATCGGGCTGATCGGGCCGATCGGGCTGGCCGGGCCGAGCTGGCCGGGCTCTGCGACCTGTCCGGTCGTTCCGAACGTTCGCCATTGCGGCGGGGACCACCACGGCGGTCCTGTTGCCCCGCCTGCGCGCCGGTTTCTCCATCCTGCGGCTGGCGTGCGGGACGCGGCCCGCGCGGGGCCTG
>NZ_VRYY01000206.1 GCF_015731765.1 Nitratidesulfovibrio oxamicus | reverse complement strand
GATCTCCGGCCTGCCGGATGCGGGGGCTTGCGCCCGGCGCGCATTGCGGGTACGCGGCACCCAGCACCACGCCCACGGACCACCCTGCGTTTTCCGCCGGGGGCATCCGGGGGCGGATCCGGGGCGCATCGGCTTCCGTGGCACGGGCATGTGCCGCCACGGGGGCGTGCGGTACCCTCCACCCTTCCCATACCCGGAACATCATCCAATGATAAGTGTTTATTCCGTCAGCCTTGGCTGCCCCAAGAACCGCGTGGACACCGAACGCCTGCTGGGCGCGCTGGCCGCCCCCGTGCGCCCCGTGGCCGACATGGCCGAGGCCGACGTGGTGCTCGTGAACACCTGCGGCTTCATTTTGCCCGCCGTGGAAGAATCGGTGCGCACCGTGGTGGAGGCCGTGGACGAGATTTCCGGGCTGGCCCGGCGGCCCCTGCTGGCCGTGGCCGGGTGCCTGGTGGGCCGCTATGGCGAGCGCGACCTGGCCGCCGAACTGCCGGAAGTGGACCTGTGGCTGCCCAACCAATCCATAGAGACGTGGCCGGACCTGCTGGCACGCGCCGTGGGGGCCCGGGTGACCACGAGGGGCGGGCTTGCCTGGGGCGGAACGTCCGCGCCCGGCGCCGTCGCGCCCGGTTACGCCGGGGGCACTCGGCTTCTGTCCACCGGACCGTCGTACGCCTGGCTGAAGATCAGCGACGGGTGCCGCCACAACTGTTCGTTCTGCACCATCCCCTCCATTCGCGGCGCGCACCGCTCCACCCCGGCGGCGGAACTGGAACGCGAGGCGCGGCAATTATTGGACATGGGGGTGCGCGAACTGATCCTGGTCGCGCAGGACGTCACCGCCTGGGGCGAGGACCTGGACAACGCCAGCGGCAAGGGCGACCTGCGCCCCCTGCTGGACAGGCTGCTGCCCCTGCCGGGACTGGACCGGCTGCGCCTGATGTACCTGTACCCCGCCGGGCTCAGCGACGACCTGCTGGCCTACCTTGCGGCGGCGGGCGCGCCCTTCGTGCCCTATTTCGACGTGCCCTTGCAGCACGCCCACCCCGACGTGCTGGGCCGCATGGGGCGACCGTTCGCCCGCAACCCCCGCGTGGTGGTGGACCGCATCCGCAAGCACTTTCCGGGCGCGGCCCTGCGCACGTCCATCATCGTCGGCTTTCCCGGCGAGACGGAGGAACACTACGCCGCGCTCACCGATTTTGTGGTGGAGACGCGCTTTCACCACCTTGGCGTGTTCGCCTACCGGGCAGAGGAAGGCACCCCAGCCGCCGCCATGCCCGAACAGGTGAACGACAAGGTGAAGGAATGGCGGCGCGACGCGCTGATGGAAGTACAGGCCGAAATCAGCGAGGAGATCATGGAATCGTGCGTGGGCCAGCGGCTGCCCGTGCTGGTGGACGCCCCCCACGACGAATGGCCCGGCCTGCACACGGGCCGCACCTGGTTCCAGGCCCCGGAAATAGACGGGGTTACTTACGTGAGCGGGGCCGGTGTGGCTCCCGGCGCGCTGGTGGAGGCGGACATCGTGGAGGCGCGGACCTACGACCTGGTGGCCCTGGCCGAGCCGGAGGAATAGGGAAAATCCCCAAGGCAGCGGCGTGTTCCGCAGGCTGTCCGGCGCCGCGCGGGTGTCTTTCCTCGGCGGGGGTACGTCTATATGGTAGCGATGCATGAATATGGCAACCGTGATGTGGACGCACTCTCAAGCATCGGGGGAAGGCATGACCTATTCGCAGGAACGGGCGCTGGCGCTGCTTCGCGCCGGGTCCGGGCTGGCCGGGGCGGAGTTTCGAGACGGGCAGGAAGACGCCATCCGGCACGTGGTGGAAGGCCGGGGCCGCCTGCTGGTGGTGCAGAAGACCGGCTGGGGCAAGAGCTTTGTCTACTTCATCGCCACGCGGATGCTGCGCGACGCAGGCCAGGGCCCCGCGCTGCTGGTGTCGCCCCTGCTGGCGCTGATGCGCAACCAGATCGCCGCCGCTGAACGCATGGGCGTGCGGGCCGCCACCATCAACTCGGACAACCGCGACGACTGGGAAGACGTGGAGGCGCGCCTTGCCCGCGGCGAAGTGGACATCCTGCTCATCTCGCCCGAACGGCTGGGCAACGACTGGTTCCAGACGCAGGTGCTGGCCCCGGTGGCGGGGCGGATATCGTTGCTGGTAGTGGACGAGGCGCACTGCATCTCCGACTGGGGACACGATTTTCGGCCACACTACCGGCTGCTGGGGCGCATGGCCGCCAACCTGCCCCCTGCCGTGCGCCTGCTGGCCACCACGGCCACGGCCAACGACCGGGTCATGGCCGACCTGGCCACCGTGCTGGGGCCCGACCTCGCCGTGTCCAGGGGCGACCTGGATCGCAACTCGCTGACGCTGCAAACCATACGCCTGCCTGACCGGGCCGAGCGCCTGGCCTGGCTGGCCGAGCGGCTTGGCGAACTGGACGGACACGGCATCATCTACACCCTGACGGTGCGCGATGCCGGGCTGGTGGCGGCATGGCTGCAACAGCGCGGGTTCAACGTGGCGGCCTACACGGGCGAAACCGGCGAGGACCGGGAACGCCTGGAGCAGGAACTGCTGCACAACCGGGTCAAGGCCCTGGTGGCCACCACGGCGCTGGGCATGGGCTACGACAAGCCGGACCTTGCCTTCGTCATCCATTTCCAGACGCCGGGATCGGTCGTGGCGTATTACCAGCAGGTGGGCCGCGCCGGACGCGCCCTGCCCGCCGCCTACGGCGTGCTGCTGAGCGGGCCGGAAGAAGACGACATCAACGACTGGTTCATCCGCAGCGCCTTTCCCACCCGCGCCGAGGTGCAACAGATTCTGGATGCCCTGGAAGGCGCGCCGGAGGGGCTTTCGACGCCGGAACTGATGATCCGCGTAAACATGGGCAAGGGCCGCATCGACAAGGGCATCACCCTGCTGTCGCTGGAATCGCCCGCGCCCATCGCCAGGCAAGGCACCAGGTGGCAATTGACGGCGGCACCGCTGTCCGAGGCGTTCTGGCAGCGGGCGGAACGCCTGACAGCGCTGCGTCATGCGGAAAACGCGCAGATGCGGGAATACGTGGGCCTGCCCTTCGGCCAGCACATGGAGTATCTGGTGCGGGCGCTGGACGGGGACGCGGCGAACATCGCGCCCCCCGCGCTGCCCCCCCTGCCGGAAGCCGCCGCCCCTGCGCTGGTACACGAGGCCATGGCGTTCCTGCGCCGGGGCAACATGCCCATCGAACCCCGGTTGCAGTGGCCCGTGGGCGGCATGCCGCATTGCGATGTCCGGGGCAGGATTCCCGCCACCGAGCGGGCGCGGCAGGGCATGGCCCTGAGCGCGTGGGCCGATGCCGGATGGGGGACTGCGGTACGGCAGGGAAAATACCGGGACGGGCGCTTTGCCGATGACCTTGTGGACGCCTGCGCCGCCATGGTGCAGCAGTGGAACCCGCAGCCAGCGCCGGAATGGGTGGCCTGTATCCCCTCGTTGCGCCATCCGGACCTGGTGCCGGACTTCGCACGCCGCCTTGCGGCGCGGCTGGGCTTGCCGTTTGTGCCGGTATTGGAGAAAACGGACCACAGGCCCGAACAGAAGACCATGGGCAACAGCGTCCAGCAGGCCCGCAACGTGGACGGGTCGCTGGGCCTCGCCGATGTACCCATGCCCGCAGGCCCGGTGCTGTTGGTGGACGACATGGTGGATTCACGATGGACACTGACCGTGGCCGCCTGGCTGCTGCGCCGGAACGGCTGCGGCGAGGTGTGGCCGGTGGCGCTTTCCCAGGCAGGCCAAGGATAGATGAACGACACTCTTTCGCTGAATACCAGGGCCATCCTGCTGCTGACGGCCCCGCTGGTGGTGGGGCGAAGCTCCTTGCGGCACGCCGGTCCGGCTGCGGCCCTGCTGAGCTTTGGCGAGTACAAACGCCTTGCCCGCCACCTGTACGGGCTTTCCCGCCAGCCCGCCGACCTGCTGGCGGCGGACGGGGAGGCGCTGTACGCCGACTGCGCCGATATCGTCGAGCCGGAGCGGCTGCGGCGCCTTCTGGGGCGCGGCTTTCTGCTGGGTCAGGCGGTGGAACGCTGGCAGGCCAGATCCATCTGGGTGGTCAGCCGCGCCGATGCCGCATACCCCGTTCGCCTGAAGGCCCGGCTGAAGGAAGACTGCCCACCGGTCCTGTATGGCTGCGGCAGCCGGTCGCTCTTTGACAGGGAAGGGCTGGCGGTGGTCGGCTCACGCAATGCGGAGGGTGCGTTGCTGGACTACGCGGAGGGCGTGGGCGGTCTGGCCGCCGCCGCCGGGGTGGCGCTGGTGTCCGGCGGCGCGCGAGGCATCGACGGCGCTGCCACCGACGG
>NZ_VRYY01000205.1 GCF_015731765.1 Nitratidesulfovibrio oxamicus | reverse complement strand
CGCCCGACGCTGGTCCCGCCGCGAACCCCACGACTCCCGCCGATGCCCTCCCGCCAACCCGGCCCGCCGCAACCGCCGCCCCTCTCGTCACCACGGCCCCTTCGGACGCCACGGCCATAATCGAGGCGGTGCGCCGCCACCTGCGCGACCACATGGCCGACCAGGTACGCCTGGACGTCCTGGCCCGCCTTGCCGGGCGCAGCCGCTGCCACCTGCTGCGCATGTTCCAGCAGGCCACGGGCCTGCCCCCGCACGCCTACCAGACCCAACTGCGGGTAGAGGCGGCAAAGGGCCTGCTGGCGGCAGGGCACTCCATCAGCCATGTGGCGGCGGAAACCGGCTTTTCCGACCAGAGCCACTTCTCGCGCGTGTTCCGCGACCTGACCGGGGCCACGCCCCGCCAGTACCAGCAGGGCGGGGCCGCAGACGCCGCACCCGGCACTGCGGATACCACCGGCTCCGAGACCTGATCCCGCCCCGGACCGACCTTCACGCGCGCCCCGCCCCCGCAAAATCCTTCCATACGCCTGCCCTCCCCCGCTGCCAGGGGTTGTCCGGCGTTCCCGCATGTCGTCACCCTGCATCCATCAACGCGGGATGCCCCCCAGCAGGCGCCCCGAACTGTCGTGCTCCGATCGGTTGTTCACCCGGAAGCTGGCCGTCAAACTGGAGTTGCCAAGCAACAGCAGCCGTCAGGAAACCGGATGGACATGCACGGCAATGCCAAGTTGACGCCTCGCGGTCGTGAGAAAATGGTCCGCAGCGTGCTTTCGGGGGAGCGCCTTGGGGACGTCAGCCAAGGCTACGGCGCAAGCCCGCGCACCGTCCGAAAGTGGATGGCGCGGTATTGGCTGGGAGTATGTGCATGTATGCGCGGACGATGCCACGCGAATGGCGCATGCGCTGGTGATGCACGACGAACGCGCCGTGTCTGCCGCGGCGTTCTTGTGCTTTCTTGTCGGGCGATACCGGAAGATGGGTATCGTCGTGAAACGGATCATGATCGACAATGGCCCTTGCTATGTTTCGAGGCTGTTCCGTACGGCGTGCAACAAGTTTGGCCTCAGGCATATCCGCACCTGCCTGTACACGCCCAGAACCAATGGCAAGGCGGAACGTTTCATCACGACAGCATTGAAAGAGTGGGCATACGTCACGGCATGCACCCGCTCCAACATATGAACGAAGGCCCTTTCCCGATGGTTTCAGCGTTACAACAATCGCCCGCCGCATTCTGCCCTTGGGGTCAGAACTCCGGCAGGACGGTTAGCCCAACGGGGAACAACCTGTTGACACCCCACACTTAAGCACTGCCTGTCCAACCTACTGGAAAGCGCGGCGCGCGACGGTGGCGGGCTGGAAGCACTGCTGCGCCTGCCCCGTGCGCGCGGCGAACGCACATAATCCACCACCACCCCGAAGGGGCTGGGCACCCTGGCGTGTCCCGCCCCTTTCCCCGCGTCCCTCCTCGCAGATACGTATTCGCCGCTCGCCCCGCGGGACGGCCTGTGCGCCCCCGCCCGTCAAGCCGGAACATCCTTCAAAAGCCCGGCGCCTTTCCCTGCTGCGTCATGCTTCGCGCCAACCGGGGTGGTATCATTCGATACAGCCACCTGAAATCGCAGGAATTTCGGATTAAGGCACTCCACATGCATTCAGCGTTAGAATATACCCATGTCCCATCCAGCGGAAAATACTGTAAAATATCGCCACGCTCACTAACATCATCGGCATTGCTGCCGATGAAACAGAGAGGGCTGCATCATCAGGGAGGCATCATGCGGGGCACTACGGGTTTTTTCGACAGGCTGAACGCCCGGATCGGCGCGCTGGTCGTCGCGCTGCTGGCCGTAGGGTTCGGCGGGCTGGGCTGGTACGTCACTTCTGCCACCACGAACCTGGCGTTGCACCTGCGGCAAAGCAGTTCCCAGGGGTTGGTGGACACGGCGCAGGTCGCCGCCGACATCACGCTGGAAAACCAAAAGAAGCTGATCCTCGTCCTGGCCCGGCAACGGGCCATTGTGGAAGCCGTCGCGGATGGCAACGACGAGAACGGAGTGGCCCAGAACCGTTTGCGCGACTACCTGCGCACCTACAAGGAAATCTGGTCGGTCTACGCCTTCGACAAGCGCGGGGTGGTGGTGGCCGGAGCCAACAACAGCGGGGCCGACGAGCGTGGCCAGGACAAAAGCGGCCACGCCGTGGTCCGCCGGGTGCTGGACGGCGGCGAAATGGCCTCGGACAAGACCGTGGCCAAGGGCGACGGCGGTCGGATGGTCTTCCGCATGGCCACCGCGCTGCGCGATGCGTCCGGGGCGATCATTGGCGGGGTGCAAGTGTCGTTCGACTTCAACGCCTTTACCGAAGCCGCCATCTTGCCCATCAAGGTCGGGCAGACCGGCTACCTGTACATCATGGACACCGACGGCACGTTCATCGCCCACCCCGACCCTGCCATACTGCTGCAACCGGGCAAGGACCTACCCTTCGTGCGCGAGATGCTGGTCAATCAGCGCGGCACGTTGCAATACGAATTCAAGGGCGTCCGCAAACTGGCGGCGTACAGCCGCATTGCCCAGACCAACTGGATCATGGCCAGCACCGTGAACGAGTCCGAGTTGCTGGAGGAGGCGGAATCCCTGCGCAACGTGGTGACGGGCATTGCCGCGCTGGTCTGTGTGGTGCTGGCAGCAGTGGTGGTGCTGCTGCTGCGCAGGCTGGTGGTGTTGCCGTTGCAGGCCGTGGGCCAATTCACGGCGGACATCGCCGGGGGCAACTACGGCACCACGCTGGACGGCAGCTTCAGTTGCGAACTGGCGGGACTGGCCGACAACACCCGGCGCATGAAGGACAGCATCAAACGCGAACTGGGTTTTGCCCGGGGCGTGCTGGAAGGCATTCCCACTCCCTGCGGCATCGTGGCGCCCGATTTCACCATGTCCTGGGCCAACACCCAGGTCTGTGAACTGCTGGGCCGGCCAAAGCCCCCCCCGGACTATTACGGCATGAAATCCGGCGAGTTCTACTGGTTCGACCCCAACCGGGAAACGCTGTCCGACAAGGCCATCAAGGAACGGCGCACCCTGACGGCACAGACGGTGTGGACGTCGCAGGACGGCGCGCGCACCGTGCACCTCGACGTGGTGACAACTCCGTTCTACGACATGGACGGCGAACTGCTTGGCTCCATCTCGTTCTGGAACGACATCAGCGAGATGGTGGAGAAGCAGCGCCAGATCGAAGCCCAGCGTGACCGCATCGCCGATGCGGCCCGCGCGGCCATGGACGTTTCGGCCCGGCTGTCCACGGCGGCGGAAGAACTGGCGTCGCAGATAGAGGAGTCCAGCCGGGGCACGGAAAACCAGAAGACCCGCGTTTCCGAATCGGCGACCGCCGTGGAACAGATGAACGCCTCCATCCTGGAAGTGGCGCGCAGCGCGGGCAGTGCCGCGGAAAACGCCGACCTGGCCCGTTCGCGCGCCGAACAGGGCGAACAGGTGGTGCAGGACACCGTGGGCTCCATCCGCGCCCTGCGCGACCGCATGACCGAAATGGGCGGCAGCCTGCACGAACTGGGCAAGCAGGCCGACGGCATAGGCGCCATCATCGACATGATCTCTGACATCGCCGACCAGACCAACCTGCTGGCCCTGAACGCGGCTATCGAGGCGGCCCGCGCGGGCGACGCCGGGCGCGGATTCGCGGTTGTGGCGGACGAAGTGCGCAAGCTGGCGGAAAAGACCATGAGCGCCACCAACGAGGTGGGACAGGTCATCCGGGCCATCCAGCAAGTAACCCAGAAGAGCGTGGACCTGATGGGCCTTGCCGGTGCAGATGCGGATACTTCGGCGGAACGGTCGGCCCAGGCCGGAGCATCGCTGCGCGAGATCCTCAGCGTTTCGGTGGACACGGCGGACATGGTGCGGTCCATCGCATCCGCCGCCGAGGAGCAATCGGCGGCCAGCGAGCAGATCGCCCGCGCCACCGAGGAGTTGAACGTCATCTCCAGCGAGACGGCAGAGGCCATGAACCAGTCGGCCCTGGCCATTGCCGAAGTGGCCCGCATGGCCGAGGAACTGCGCGCCATCATCGAGGGCATGAAGTCGTAGCGGGGTGGCGCAGGAAAAGGCACGGCAAAGGCCCCTCGGCAACGAGGGCCTTTTGCGTGGCGGCAGGGCATCTCTTCAGGCGCTCGGGCACCTGATCGGAGTGGTTCGTCCTGTTCGGACGAACCACTGCTTTTTCGTGGTTCTTCGACGTTTGATGTGGAATTCATGAAGCCACCACGACCTGAATCGGGGCCGCGATCAGGTAGACCATGGTGATGAAGTTCTCCACATTTCGGTATCCTCGGGCTCTGGCTCTCGCCGCTTG
>NZ_VRYY01000204.1 GCF_015731765.1 Nitratidesulfovibrio oxamicus | reverse complement strand
GAACACGTGTGGGGCCTTGCGGCGTTTTTCGCGCCGGTGCGGGCGACGCGGCGGGCTGCATGCTCAGGTAGGGCGAGGCGTTTCGGTCGGCGCCTTCCGGCGATGCGGCGGGGGTTTCGTGCTGCCCGGTTTCCGGACTGCCGCCTGCATCGTGCTGTCTGCCGTCAGCACCTTGCGACCTGCCCGGCGAGCCGGATTTGCCGTCCGGGTGAGCCGGGCCAACCGGTCCAGCAGATCCGGCCTTGTCCGGCATACTCGCCGCCTTGGCGCCCCTGCGACCCAGCATGGCGCCCACCACGTGGGCGATGATCGCCCACAGGCCACGCGCCATGCGACCTGCCGACACGAACAGCCAGCGCAACGCGCCGAATATGCCGCGTCCCGTTGCCGTCGCTGCCAACGACAGGCCAAACGCCACCCCACGCAGCACGCGGCCAGCCAGCCACCCCACGCCGTGCAGTGCGCGACCGGCCAGGTCGTCTTCGGTTTGCGGCGCGGGCAACTGGATGTCCGGCAGATCGGCTGCGGAAGTGGCAGGGGCATGGTCCTCGCGGGGGGTATGGTGACCATATCGGCCATATCTGGTGGACATGCCGGAATGCTATCCGTGCCGCACCGGGCGCGCAAGGGACCTGTGCTGCTATTTTGTCCCTCGCCTTGGGGCGGACCCGGGAACGACAATTCCTACGAAAACGATTGAAGGTTTTGGGGGGTGGGGGTGCGGGGGAGGATACCCTTTTCATGCGTTGCGGTCGTCATCCGCAAGACTCAGGCTCCGCGCTCGCCTAACGGTTGCCGCAAAAGGGTTCCTCCCCCGAAAAAAGGAGTCCTTATTCTCGATCCGCTCTTGCTTACAGCCCTGCCGCCACCACCATGTCGGTGATGGGGCCGCGGCTCTTGCGCCCGCGCAGCACCAGATGCGCGTAGCCGGGGTTGCCGCGCAGCAGGCGCACCAGCCAGTTCAGGCCGTTGTTTTCCGGGCTGTTGAAGGGGGCGTCCACCTGCTGGGTGTCGCCCATGCAGATCACCTTGACGTTGCGGCCCATGCGGGTGAGCAGGGTGCGCAGGTCCTCGCGCGAGAGGTTCTGGGTTTCGTCCAGGATAACCACGCAGTCTTCCAGGTTGCGGCCCCGCGTGTAGTTGATGGGCAGCACCTGGATCACCTTGGGGTTCAGGCGGCTGAGGCTGGTGCCGTTGGGCGTGGCCGCCAGCGCGTTGGGGGCGCGGCGGTGCTCGTTATGCAGCTTCAGCATCAGGTCCACGATGTATTCCATGTACGGATCGGTCTTTTCGGTCAGGTCGCCGGGCAGGTAGCCCAGCTTGGGGCCGATTTCCACCAGCGGCTTCGAGATGAAGATGCGCTTGTGACGCTTTTCCTTCAGCACCATTTCCAGCGCGCAGCCCAGCGCCAGGAAGGTCTTGCCCTTGCCCGCCGTGGATTGCAGGCTGACCAGCGGAATGTCCGGGTCCAGCATCAGGCGCATGGCCAGTGCCTGGTACACGTCGCGGGGCACGATGTTCCACGGGGTGGGGGCGAACTTGACCTCCTGCGTTGCCAGGGAGCGGTCGTGGAACACGGGGTATGCCCCTTCCCAGGTGAAGCTGTTGGGCACCACGTCGGCGGGCGGCACGAAGCCGGTGTAGCGTTCCGATTCCGAGCGGAAGGGGATGGAGCAGCGGTATTCCTCGCTGCGTAGGCCGGAACTGGTGTCGGCCATGATGCGCAGCAGCCGGTCGTTGGAAACCAGCACCACGGGTTCCTCGCGCGGTACGGTGGCCAGCAGCGAGCGGGCGTCGGCGATGATGTACTGGTCGGGGGAGGATTTGACCTCCGGCGCGGACGAGGGCAGGGCCAGGGCCTGGTAGTCGCCGGTGACAACCCGCAGGTGCCCCTGCAGGACGGCTGCCTCCACGGCGGAAACGGCGCGGGACACCAGATGGGCCTTGGCAGGCTGGCGCTTCAGCTTGTCCAGCTCTTGCAGCACGGTCTGGGGCAGGTAGCAGGCGTTCTCGCTGTCGCTGCGCAGTTGCTCGATGCAGCCGGGGTCTTCCAGCAGGACGTTGGTGTCGATGACGTAATGCTTGCGGATTTCGCCGCCGGGGAGGCGCGTGGCGGTCTTGCGACGGGCGGGTGATGAGGCGGCGGAGGGCGTGCGGGCGGTCTTGCCGTTTGCCTTGCCTGTGGGGCGGGGCGCCGTGCGTGCGGCGTTCCTGAGGTCGGCGTGGTGCGACTGGCGGTGTTCCTCGAAATCCTCCAGTGACGTGAGCTTGATCTTGCCGTTGCGTTCCGGCAGGGGCGGGGCCTCTTCCTGCATTGCAGAAGGCGCGGGGACGGATGTGGCGCCGGTGACGGGGGCTGCCCGTTCCTTGCGGCGCTTGCCGTTGCCTGCGTCCACCTTCTTCTTCGCCATGGGTGCTCCTGGGGTTGGGGCCACGAGGCGGATTGGGCGGGGCGACGTGCGCTCCGTAGTCTGGGAACTCTAGAAATTCTTTAACGCGCTTTTCGGGAATACGGAAGCACCCCCGGAAGAGCGTTGGGTGAGGATATGGTGACGGAGGTGTGACGCGGGTTGCGGCCCGGCGGCGTGCTGGCGCGGATGGCGGGATATGCGCGTGCGGGCCGGAAGGGGAAAATGGACGGAACGCGGCAGGATGGCGACAATGGCGCAGAACCGGGAGCGCGGGGCCGGACATGGCGGGAACGCAAGTCGGCCCGGCGTGGGGCCGGGCCGCTGCGAGTGTGGCAAACCTGGGCGGCCTGGTGCCGCGCTGATCCGGTGTTCCGGTACTACCCGCCCCGGTGCTCAGATGATCCGGTGATTCAATGATCCGGTGACTGGTGGACAGGGGGCAGGGCAGGCAGGGGACAGTTCCTTTCCGGGGGCATCAATCGAAGCTGCGGTAGAACACCGCGCCGTCGCCGAATGCGGGCTCCACCGTGGCGGCGGGAAAGCGCGGGAACAGCCGCTCTGCCGCCCCGCGGGCATCTGCGGGCCTGGCGTAGAAGCGCGGCGGCATCAGGTAGAAACGCAACCCCCGGTCGGACTTCCACACCGGGGCCAGCACCACGTCGCGCTTGCCCCCGCTCTTGGCGCGCAGGGCGCGGTAGGCTTCTTCCACGGTGGCGTGGCTTTCCAGCAGCAGGGCGTATTGGCCGCGCCGTTCCATGCCCGGTTCCATGGCCAGGGCGGGCAAGGCCAGGATGGTATCGGAAGGCAGGCGGTTGGGATTGGTGATGGCCGGGTTGGCCTGCATCACGGCGTCCAGCACGGCGGCGGACCGGCCATATACGGTGTCCAGCAGGCCGAGCAAGGTTTCGCCGCGCGGCAGCACCACCAGCCCCAACCGGGTTGGCGGCGCAGTCTGGGCCGCAGTCTGTACCGTGGTCTGGGTGGCGACTTGGGCGGTGGACGCCGGGGCACCCGCAGCGGGATACGACGCCACGGGAGTTGCCGCCAGCGAGCGGGACGCGGTGCCCGCGCGGGTTTCAGCATTGGCCGGGCCAGATGACGCCGACGAACCCAAAGAACCGGGCAAACCGGCCTGCGCACCATCCTGCGTCGTCCCCGCGCCCGTCTCCGGAACGCCCCCATGGCCGGACAACCCCAGCATGGCCAGCAGCGGTCGGAACATCCCTGCCGTGTCGTCCTTCACGTCCGTGTCCGTGGGGACTTCGGCGGGCGCGATGTCCTGTCCGCTTCCGGATGTCCACGGCAGGCGCAGTTCGCCGCCCAACGGTGCGCGCCCGGTCAGCAGGCCGCCGCCCAGCAGCACTCCGGCCAGCAGCACGGCGGTCAGCGCGGCATACCCCACCACGCGGAGCGGACTGGGTCCAACCCGCCCCGCACTGGCCGCAGGGCCGGTATCCAGCCTGCCGCCCAGCCCCGCGTCGCGGTGGGCAAAGGCCAGCACCTCGCGCCAGGTCACCCGGCGACGGTTGTTGATGAGCAGGTTCATGACCAGTTGATGGCACAGGCGCATGATCTTGCGCGGGTAGCCGCCGGTGGAGTGGTGCACGGCCAGCAGGGCGGGCAGGGTGAACAGCCGTTCCCCGGCGGGTCCGCCCGCAAGGCGCAGCCGGTGGCGCACCATGCGGATGGTTTCGCGCCGTGAAAGGGGGCGCAGGGGCAGGTATTCGTTGATGCGGTCGCGAAAGTTGGGCAGCGCGGCGATGGTGTCTTCCAGTTCGCGCTGGCCGAACAGGATGATCTGGAGCAGCTTTTCGGTGTTGGTCTCGAAGTTCAGCAGCTCGCGCAGCACTTCCAGGCATTCGGGCAACAGTTTCTGGCCTTCGTCGATGCACAGCACCACGATCCGGCCGCCTTCCCGCTGTCCGTGTGGCTCCTGTTGACTGGACAGGCCGGCCGGCTCCTGCGTCAGGCGCAGCAGCGCGGCCTGGATGCGCTCCACGGCCTCGCGCCGCAGTTCGCTGCCGGGCGCCGCGCGCGGGGTGTCGACGTGCTCCTGCG
>NZ_VRYY01000203.1 GCF_015731765.1 Nitratidesulfovibrio oxamicus | reverse complement strand
TGCTGGCCTTCGGCCTTGCCCCGGCACGGGCAGGCACCGCCGACGCGGGTTGGCGCATCCGGCTGCTGGACGCCGCCGTGGTGTCCGGCGCCACGGTGACCCTGGGCGAGATAGCGGAGCCGGTGGGTTCCATTTCCCCGCAGGCCTGGCGCGAACTGGCCGCCACCCCCCTGTGGCCGTCACCCGCCGAGCCGGGCCGCCCCATGAGCGTCAATCGCCCGCGCCTGCAACAGGCCCTGCGCGAGGCCCTGCGCGATACCGAATCGCTGTGCCTGTACCCCGGCACGCTGGTGCTCCAGCGCGGCGGCGCGGTGCTGCGCGAAGGCGACCTGCGGGCCCTGGCCGTCAGAGCTCTGACACCCGCCATGGCCGCCATGCCCGGTGAGGCCTCTATGCAGGACTACCGCCTGCCCCCTTACGTCTTTCTGGCCCACCCGCAGCAGCAGGTGGTGGTGGAGAACACCCTGGCCGCGCCCGGTCGCAACACGCTGCGCTTTGCCGTGCGCGAGGTTGACGGCAGCGTCGTGCGAAAGTTCACCGGCTCCGCCTTCGTGGACGTGTGGGCCGACGTACCCTGCGCCGTCCAGCCCGTGAACAGGGACGACGTGCTGACCCCCGACAAGATCACCCGCGTGCGCAAGAACCTGGCCTACCTGCGCGAACCTGCCTGGGACGGCCTGGGCGGCCCGTGGCGCTTGACCCGCCCCGTGGGCGCCGATCAGGTGATCTACCAGAGCGACCTTTCCGGCGTGCCCACCGTGCGGCGCGGCAGCGTGGTGACCGTGCTGTACGATTCCGGCTCGGTGCGCTTGCAGGTGCAGGGCGAGGCCATGGCCGACGGCGGCCTTGGCGAGACCATTCCCGTACGCAATATGCAAAGCAAGCGGCAGATCTATGCTGCAGTGAAGGATGGGGGGACGGTGGTGGCCCGGTAGGGGCACCACTCACGGCACAAGTCCGAAACGCCCCCTCCGCAATCCAAGGAGAACCGCCATGAAACGCAGACTGCTCGCCGCCGGGTGCGCCATGCTGCTGCTTTCCGGGTGCAATGCCGCCCGCCAGCAGCCTTCGCCGGTGCCGCCGGTCACCCAGCCGCAGGCCTATGCCGAGCCCGAGGACACAGCCGCCAACCCCGGATCGCTGTACAGCGAATCGGACTCGGAGTTCCTGTTCTCCGACAACCGCGCCCGCAGGGTGGGCGACATCGTGCTGGTCAAGGTGGTGGAAACCGACAAGGCCAAGAACAAGGCCGACACCACCGCCGACAAGACCAGTACCAACGAACTGGGCGTCAGCGCCTTTTTCGGGCAGTCCAGCGCGTCCATCAACCCCATGAATCCCGCAGGGCCTTTTGGCGGCGCGGTGGGCACGAATCCCGTCCTGGGCACCAGTTCCACCTCCAAGCATTCCGCCACCGGCGAAACCAAGCGTGAAAGCACCGTCACCACCACCATCGCCGCGCGCGTTCTGCGCGTTCTGCCCGGCGGCCTGATGGAAGTGGAAGGCGCCCGCGAAACCCGCGTCAACGACGAGACCCAGTACATCGTGGTCAGCGGCCTGGTGCGCGCCCGCGACGTGGCCTCGGATAATTCCGTGACTTCGTCGCAGATGGCCAATGCCCGCATCGAGTACTACGGAAAGGGCACCCTGGCGGACAAGCAGAAGCCGGGGTGGTTCACCCGTCTTATGGACAACGTCTGGCCTTTCTAGTGCGAACGCGGCGATTCCGCCCGCATGCATCGTCAAACGTCGCCGCCGCCGGGGTCGAGTACCAAAGAGTACACTCCCCCGGCGGCGGCTTCGTTTTCCTTGTCTGCAAGCGGACTTGCCGCGTTCGCGCCATGCGACGCGTGTGAGGACTGAAGACGCACACCCTCGTCGTCGGCCCCGCTTTTCTTGCCTGCGGGCCAGCCGGGCGCATTTCCTGTGCGTTGCCAGGCAAGGCGATTCCGCCCGCATGCATCGTCAAACATCGCCGCCGCCGGGGTCGAGTACCAAAGAGTACATTCCCCCGGCGGCGGCTCCGCTTTCCTCGCCTGCGAATGGACTTGCCGCCTTCGCACTGGCACGGTGTTGGCAATAGCCATGGGCAGCGCCGGAATACCGTCGGATACCCGTCGGCGGCGCGCCCTGCGGGATGTTTGTTTCTTGACCGTCAGCAATCCGCGCGCCCCATCCCTTCGCGCCCCATCCGGCCCACGCCGGCCCACGCCGGCCCACGTCGGCGCACATTCGGGGGGGGGGCGCGTAACGGGCTGCCAGAGCAGCCTGATTTTCGGAGAAATGCCATGTCGCCCAGCCTTCGTTCCCTCACCGCCCGCCTTCTCGTCGTCCCGCTGCTTGCGGGCCTGTGGCTGCTGGCCCTGCCGGGCGGCGCCGGGGCCGTGCGCATCAAGGACATCGCCAGCTTCGGCGGCGTGCGCGACAACCAGCTAGTGGGCTACGGCCTTGTGGTCGGCCTTGGCGGCACGGGCGACAAGAAGGATTCCACCTTCACCATGAGTTCCATGGTCAACATGCTGGAACGCATGGGCGTGGCCGTGGACCCGGCCAAGATGAAGCCCAAGAACGTGGCCGCCGTCATGGTCACAACCCGCATGCCCGTTTCCGCCAAGCCCGGCACCCGCCTGGACGTCACCGTCTCGTCCATGGGCGACGCCACCAGCCTTCAGGGCGGGGTGTTGCTGATCACGCCGCTGAAGGGCGTGGACGGCAAGGTGTACAGCCTGGCGCAGGGGCCGCTGGCCCTGGGCGGCTTTTCCGTGGAAGGGCAGGCCGCCCGCGCCCAGAAGAACGTGACCACCGTGGGCACCATCCCCGGCGGAGCCATCGTGGAGCGGGGCATTCCCTTTCAGTTCAACAGCCAGGATACGCTGACCCTGCACATGACCAGCGCGGACTTTTCCACCACCATGCAGGTGGTGGAGCGGCTGAACCGGGTCATGGGCGGCAGCTACGCCAAGGCCCAGGATGCCTCAACCGTGGCCCTGGACGTGCCGCCCGCCTACCGGGGCAACCTGGTGCCGCTGATGGCCTCCATCGAGAACATCGAAGTCACCCCCGACGGCCCCGCCAAGGTGGTGGTGGACGAAAAGACCGGCACCGTGGTGCTGGGGCGCGACGTGCGCATCTCGCGCGTGGCCGTGGCCCACGGCAGTTTGCAGGTCACCGTGCAGGAAGGCATGGACGTCTCGCAGCCCGGCCCGTTCAGCCAGGGGCAGACCGTGGCCACTCCGCGCACCGACATCAACGTGCGTGAGGAAAACCGCCGCCTGATGCTCATGGAAGGCGCCACCTTGCAGGAACTGGTGGATGGCCTGAACGCCATCGGCGCCACCCCGCGCGACCTGGTCTCGATCCTGCGGGCCATGAAGACGGCGGGGGCTTTGCATGCCGACCTCGAAGTCATCTAGGGCGCGCGTGCAAATGGTTCTTTCGCCCGTTGGCTTTGTCAAACTTCGCCTGCCATATCGGTCGAATACGATAAGAGTATACTCCCTCATGGCAGGCTTGTTTTCCTCGCCAACGAACGAAACTCCGCATTTGCAAGCGCGCCCTGAAAGACAGTGCCAGCACGGCCCCCTTGCAATTTTTCAGCATGCTGAAACGATGAGAGACTTGCCATGACTGCTCCCGTCGATCCCAAACTCGCCACCGCCGCCTCGGCCCAGCACGAGCTTACCCAGCGCAAGCTCGAGATGGATGCCCTGCGCAAGCGCCTGCGCAACGATCCGTCCAAGGAACAGAAGCTGCGCGAGGCGTGCGAAGGGTTCGAATCCATCTTCGTGCAGAAGATGTGGGAGCAGATGCGCGCCACCCTGCCCAAGGAAGGCTACCTGCACAGCAAGGAAGAGGAATTCTGGCAGTCCATGTTCGACCAGGAGCTTGCCAAAAAGATGACCTCCGCCGGGGGCATCGGGCTGGCCGACATGATCTACGAGCAGCTTTCCAGCAAGCTTACCGACGCCAGCCGCACCACCGCGCCCGGTTCGGTGCGCGAGCCGGTGCCGGTGAAGCCGGTGTCGCTGGTGCCGCGCATGATCACCCCCGCGTCCGAGGAGGCGAACCGGGACAAGGCCGGTACCGCTTCGTCCATGTACGAACCCGCCAGCCCCGAGGCTGCGGTGGCGGGTGCCCCCCAGGCATCGGGCGCGACCGGAACGGATGCGACGGGCGGAACGGGTGAAACGGGCGTCAAGTCCGAACCGGCAAACCAGGCCGGGCACAACATCGTCCGGCAGCACCTGGCCGAACTGGAGCGTCAGGTGGCCGCCACACCCCCGGCTGGCGAGGCCGGTCCGGTGGCATCCGGTCCAGCGGTATCCGCTGTGGCGGGGGCTGCCATTGCGGGCGCCGCAGGTGCGGTTGCCGCAACGGGTGCGACAGCCTCGACAGCCTCAATTGCCTCAGCTGGCGCAGCGGGGTCCGTTGGCGCTGGCGCTCCCGGTCCAACCGGCGTCCAATCCGCCACGGTGCCGGCTGCCGCCGCCGAAGCC
>NZ_VRYY01000202.1 GCF_015731765.1 Nitratidesulfovibrio oxamicus | reverse complement strand
CGTGCGCGACCCGTCCCGCCGCGCCGAACATCCGGCCCTGTCCGGCGACCTGCCCAGCCCCATCGCCCCGCCGCCCGGCTGTCCCTTTCACCCGCGCTGCCCGCAGGTCATGGACGTGTGCCGCCGTCAGGTGCCCGGCTGGCATGTTGTGGCCGAGGGGCAGCATGCTCGCTGCCACCTGCACGCGCCGGAACTGCCGTCACGGGCGACCGGGTAGCGGCGACGACACGCGTTGCGTCGGGCTGCATCCTGTCCGGTGACGCCCCTTCCCCACTGCTTGTGAAAAAACGGACTTGACGAGCGGCCCTGCCGTCACCATAGTGCGGGTGCCCCGCCGCGCGCCGCGCCACGATCCGATTTCGTGCGGCCCGGCGCGATTGGGGGCCATCGAAGACCACGAACCCCGCCCCGGCAATCCGGAGCAGGGGTGAACACGCCAAGGAGTGTCCATGTCCGCGGAATTCGTCAACGCCATCCATGCCGTCAGCGAAGTGCTGATGTTCGAAAACTGGCTGCGCTTCTATTTCATCACCGAAGAAGGCGAAAAGCTGTTCATCCGCGTGCCGGAAACGGCGGAAAAGCGCATTCGCGAGGAATATCCCCACCTGTTCGGCCTGCTGGAACTGCTGAACAACAAGGAGATCACCTACGAAACCTCGCGCGACGCGGTGTGCAGCTTCGTGGCGTCCGACGTGGACGGTTCGCGCATGAAGGCGGGCAGCTCCGAGAAGGTCTTCGACAGCAGCCTGTTCCAGTTCGAGATGCAGCTGTTCAACATCTGGGTGCAGTCGCACGAGGAACAGCTGGACAAGAATTTCCTCGACCTGCGCAAGTGGCAGGATCTGTACGCGGAATGGAAGCGTTCGGACAAGGTCAAGGAATACATGAACGAGTTGAAGGACGCCTCCACCCGCACCGCGCCCGACTGCGATTCCGTGCAGTAGGTATCGGAGTTGGTCGTTTTTTCGGCATCCATCTGTTCTTGTTGAAGATCACGATACCCAAACCGATACGTTTGCGGGATGGGGGTCGGGGGAAGGGGGCTTTGCGGCAGCCGTTGGGCGAGCGCGTGGCGCGAGTCTTGCGGATGGCGGCCGCAGCGAGCAAAGCCCCCTTCCCCCCGTTCGTTTTACACGCCCAGTGTGTCCAGCGCGGTTTCAATCTCGGTTCGGGCCGCCAGCGGGGCCAGCCAGCGTTCGGGCATCCAGCCAAGGCCATGCCGCGCGCCGAATAGCATTCCCACTGCCAGGCCGCGCGCGCACGAATCGCCCCCGGCCATGACGTTGTCCACGAGGCCGGTTTCCGGGTCGGCCTCATGCTTCAGGGCAATGTGCACCACCCCCAGGAAAGCCCCCTGCATGCCGCACGACTGCCCGAAGCGGGCGATGGCGGCGGGGGTGTCCTCTGACAGGGACATGTCGGCGAAGGCCAGCCAGTCTTCGGCGGGCAAGGCCGCGTAGCGGGCCGTGGCGGCATGGTCGAGGGCGCCGCGCATGTCCGTCCCGCGCAGCAGGGCGGCAGCGGCGCGGGCCATGAACTCCGCGCCGTCGGCTATGACCGGGCTGCCGTGGGTCATCAGGGTCTGGGCCCGCGCGGCGTTGACCAGCCCTTCCTCGTCTTTGGGATCTGGCCCCAGGATCGCCAGCAGCGGAGCCATGCGGGCAGCCCCGGCAAAGTCGTTGGTGGCGGCCCCGGTCTGTTCGGGCGCACGCCCGGCGGCAAAGTTGGCCAGCGCTTCGCGGCTGGCCTTGTCCATGTAGCCGGTGTAGCCGCCCTCCATCAGGCCGCGCCAGCGCCCGGCGAAATCGGACAGGTCGAAGGCCCCCTTGCCCGCCACCGAACGGAGCAGCAGCAGGGTCTGGTCGCCGTAGTGCGACTGGTCGCCCGCGCCCTTGCCGGAATGGTAATCGTTGAGGGTGGGGGGCAGCAGATCGGTCACCCGGCCCAACTGGCGCACGATGCGCCCCTGATCGTATTCCCAGTGCGCCCCCAGCGACAGTGCATCCGCCGCCAGCGACGCCAGAATGGCGCTGCGTATCCTGCTCATGTTCCACCTCGGGAGTTGCGGCCCGCGGCGGCGGGCCGGTGAGCGACACCTTGCCAGACTATACGACACGATGCGCGTCAGGGCCAGTGGCGGCGGCAACCGGACGCGCCCGTGGATGCGGGCCGCAGATGCGGGGCGGCGACTGCGACCGCAGGTGGAAGGAGGCGGCGCAAAAAACGAAACGCACGGGGTGCACCGTGCGTTTCGTGGCCCGCTCGGGATGGGGGCCAAATCATGCGTGGGGGGGGGAGGGGCCGGGGAGGCCCTTTCGGGCCTCCCCGGTGCCGGAAACCGCTCGCCCGGTTTGCCGGCGGGGGCAGAGGAGGTCAGCTAGCTGAAGCTGACGGTGGGGATGTCCAGGATGGACGGGGATGCCGGGGATATGCGCTGCGCTTCCCGCCAGAGGGCCGCCAGGGCCACGACGGCTTCCCTGTCTTCTTCGGGAAGGGCATCGATAAGGGCATCCAGGGGAGGAGGGGTTGCCGCTGCGTTGCGGCAAGTTTCCGGAGTGTGCATGTCTGTTGCGGCTCCTTGTTCCGTTACGCCACAAGCTAAGCAGGGACCGTGCCAAACATGTTTGGTGTGCGTGTACGGTGTGTTATGGATTTTTTGCCGATGGGGTGCGGCGGCACTGGTGCAAACGGCGGCACAGGACTGGTGCAGCATGCTGCACATTTGCACAAGTCAGGCCCGCATGGTCGTGGGTTGCGGTTGGGTGCTTGTCGTTTGGGGGGCGGGTGGCGTACCACGGTGCCGGAGGTGCACATGACCCGTTTCGGTTCCGATGCTACCGCCCGGCCCGGCCCGTGCATGGAACTCTTCGGCTGCTGCGGCGACGAGTTGCCCACCCTGCGCGACCTGTCGCAGCAGGCGGTGGCCCATGCGCTGGCGTGCGCGCTGGCCGATGTTACGGCCCATGCTCCGCCCGGTGCCGTGACGGATGACGCGTCCAGTGGCGCGTCTGGAGCCGTGACTGGTAATGGCCCTTGGCCCGTGGCCGTGGACGGCACGGCGGGCAACGGACACGATACGCTGTTTCTGGCCCGGCTGGTTGGGGCGCGCGGGCTGGTGCACGCCTTTGACGTGCAGCCCAGGGCGCTGGCCCGCACGGCAGAGCGGCTGGCGTCAGCGGGGCTGGAAGAGCGGGTGGTGCTGCATGGTCGGGGGCACGAGGAACTGGCGGCGGCGCTGGTCGCGCCCCGGGCCGCCCCCCTGTCCATGCCGGTGGGTGAGGGCGCATGGCCCCCCCGCGTCACGACGGCCATGTTCAATCTGGGCTTTCTGCCCGGCAGCGACCGCAGCGTGACTACCCGGTCGGAGACCACCCTGGCGGCGCTGAAGGCCTTGCTGCCGCTGATGGCGCCGGGCGGGGTGATTTCACTGCACGTCTACGCCGGGCACCCCGGCGGCGCGGACGAGGCCGCCGCGTTGGACCGCCATCTTGCCGAACTGGATTGGGACCGCTGGCAGGTGGCCCGCTACGAATTCGCCAACAAACCCCGCAACCCGGAGCGGTTGCTGCTGGTGCTGCGGCTGCCCGACCCGGCATAGCCTTCGACATCCTGAAACCTGCGTTGCCGCGCCGCCCATGCTGGCCGTAGCACGGGGCTGGTGGGGAGCCACTGGTCTTCCGGCCACGTTCAGGTCACGGGCCACCGGCCCTTGAGGCCGCCCGGATCATCCGGATCATCCGGATCATCCGGACCATCCGGGACCATCCGGGACCATCCGGGACCGTGGGCCGCACGGCGACACCAACATACCCGCGAGCAGATTGCCATGACCACCGATGCGTTAGTGTTTCCCGATCCTTCCGACGACGACCTGTGGGCGGCCGTGCGCGCCGACCTGGAAACCCGTTTTCCCGGTCGCTACGACGAGGCCGCCGTGCGCCGCGCCTTCGAGGCGGTGTGCGCGGGCGAGGACGATTATCTGCCCTTGCGCGCCCTGCTCAAGAAGGTGCGCATGGCCTGCATGTGGACCCGCCCCAGCCTGGACGGACGGGCGGAAGGCGAGGAATAGCCCTCGGGATCGCTCCGTTCCGGGTGCCGACGCAGCGCGCATGCACGGGGGGGCTGCGGAAACGCAGGCCTGTGTCTGCCCGCCGCATTCCCTCCGCCGTATTCAGGGCAGCAGGGGATGGCGGAACAGCGGGTGCGCGGCGTGGCGGTCCAGCAGGGCGGCCAGCCGGTCACGCTGGGTCGGAGACAGTCCGGCGTGGAATTCCACGAAGGCATCACGCGCATGGGCGTAGGCCTGTTCGGCCAGTTGGCGCTTGTCCGAGAACAGTTGGTCCAGCGCGTCCGGGGCCATGTCCCCGTCGCGGATGGCCGCGTGCAGGCGCTGGCGCAAGGCCGCATTGTGGCGGCGCAGTTCGTCCAGGGTGCGCTCGTGAGCGTCCAGGCGCCGGGCCAGTTGCCGCGCCTCGTCCGGCGCAAGCTCCAGTTCGC
>NZ_VRYY01000201.1 GCF_015731765.1 Nitratidesulfovibrio oxamicus | reverse complement strand
CGATGCGGGCCACGGCGGCCAGGGTCAGGCGGCGCAGGGCGGCAAGGCCTTGCGGTGACGAGGCCACGGCCAGACGGGACATGACCTCGCTGCCCGCGCCCATCTGGGGGTTCAGCTCCGCGCCATGGGTCACGCGGCGGCCATCCGGGGTCAGGGCCGACCAGTGCAGGGTGGTGGTGCCAAGGTCGATGGCCAGCAACAGGGGCACACCGGTTGCCGGGACCGTGCCGGATGCGGACGTCTGGACGATGTCGGGCGGGTGCGGATTTGCCATCCGCGAGCGGCGCGGGGCCGATCCGGCGGGCAGGGTGAAGGCCATGGCGCAACACGAGCCCGGGGGGCTGGCGGTTGTTCCGCGCGGGTCGGTTTCTTGCGGGGGTCGTGACGGCTGTGGCGATGGCGCAGGTCCGGGCGGGGCGTGGCGGCACAGCAGCCGCCAGCCGTCGGCCAGTTCGGCCAGGGAAAAATGGGCTTCGTCGGCGGGGTGGGGCGCAGGTGTGCCGTGCGTGAAGCGCGCCGCGCAACGCCCGCAGTGGCCAAGGCCGGAACACAACGCGGGCGGGGCCACCTGGCCGCTCATCCACACCAGTTGGGCCAGGGTGCTGGCCGGGCCTGCGGTGGAAGACGCCTGCACGGGCAGGGGCAGATGCACTATGCGTCCGTCCGGCAGGGTCACCTTGGCCACGGCACCAGGTGCGGCGGGGGGGGGCGGCGTGTCAGGGCGACCCGACGTGTCCGACGTGTCGGGGGTGGTTGGCGTGACTGGCGTGCCCTGTCCGCCCTGTCCGTGTGGTCTGGCGGTGGCGCGTCCGGTGACGCACGGTGGTTGTCCTGACGAAAAATGGGGGGACATGCGGCTCCCTGGCAGGGCGTCCAAGATGGTTCCTTGCCTGCAACTGCCCCAAGACGCAGCATATGGCAAGTGGCCAGAGGTTGCGGCTTGGGCGGCATCCGTGCCGCGGCGTAGCATCCGGGCACCGTGGCGGCGCGGTCCCGGCATGCCTCCGAGGTTGTCCGGCGTAGCGAAGGAACGGCGCAAGTGCGGTTATCATTGCATATTCAACAATGGTCCTGTACGGTTATGGTATTATTCCGGAGCTTGGCGAAAGGAGTTGGCGCATGGATATGGTGCTCGGCGCAGTGGTCGGCTTTGTGCTGCTGGTGGCGGTGCTGGTTGTCAACCAGCGTTCCAGCGCCGCGCACGAGGAACGACTGCGCGAACTGCATGCCCGACGCCGTGCGTTGGCCGTGGACCTGCGCAAGTTGCAGGAGAACATCCAGCAGCTCAAGGTGGTGGAGTACGAACTGGGCCGAAGGCTGGCAGAAGCCGACAAACGCGCCACCCAGGCCATGGAGGTGCGCAGGCAGCGCGATGCGCACCAGCAGGCAAGCCAGTTCGACTCCATTCTCGACGTGCTGCTGCACGAGCGGCTGTTGACCGCGGAGCAGCTGGGCAAGGCCCGCAGTTACAAGGAACAGACCCGCTCGCAGTACCCGCTTTCCGAGATCGTGACCATGCTCGACTACGTCAAGGCCGACGTGGTGCAGCGCATGCGCCTTCGCTATCCCAGGCTGCCCGACGAATAACGGAAGCGGCCCGCCGGACGCCCTTCTGTTCATCCAGCCCGATCGCAGGCTTTCGCGGCGGGCTGGCCGGTGTCTGTTTGTGCGGCTTGGCGTTCATCTTGCATGAAGTCTGCTGGCGGCAGGATTCTCCCGGTTGCGGCGCATGTTTCGGTATCGATCGGGGCAGGCAGGCCAATGATGAGGCCCGGCTGGCCCGTCAGGTCAGTCCGGCGGGTCGGGCCGACGCTTGACCCCGCCCGCCGTCGCTGCCACTATCCGGTCATTCAGTATTCCACGCGCGAGGAGCCCGCACCCCATGAACAAGATTCTGGCGCAGGACGAGGTCGATGCACTGCTCCGCGGCCTTTCCGGCGG
Organism: Nitratidesulfovibrio oxamicus; assembly: GCF_015731765.1. Classification (GTDB taxonomy): domain Bacteria; phylum Desulfobacterota; class Desulfovibrionia; order Desulfovibrionales; family Desulfovibrionaceae; genus Cupidesulfovibrio; species Cupidesulfovibrio oxamicus. The sequence goes on along the minus strand of NZ_VRYY01000201.1, from coordinate 2,574 downwards.
CGAGATAGAGAGCGAGACCGACATACCTGAGGACGACTCGGGCATCGTCCCGTTCGACCTCGCCAACCAGGACCGCATCATTCGCGGTCGCATGCCGGTTCTTGAAATCGTCAACGACAGGTTCGCGCGTCTGTGCACCAACGCGCTGTCCAACACCGTGCGCAAGCGGGTGGAACTGAACCCCATCTCCATCGACATGACCAAGTTCGGCGATTTCATGCGGTCGCTGCCGGTGCCCACCAGCATCAACATCTTCAAGATGGAGCCGCTGCGCGGCAACGCCATCATCGTGGTGGACTCGCGTCTGGTCTTCGCCCTGGTGGAAAATTTCTTCGGCGGCGCGGGTAGCCAGCCCAAGATCGAGGGCCGCGAATTCACCCGCATCGAGCAGGCCATCGTGGACCGGGTGATCAAGATCGCCCTCGACAACATGGAAGAATCGTGGCGTCCGGTGCACGACGTGAGCCTTGAACTGGTGCGCTCCGAGATCAACCCCCAGTTCGCGGCCATCGTGCCGCCCAGCGACGTGGTGGTGGTGATCACCTTTGAAGTTGAACTGGAGACAGCCATCGGATCCATGGTCATCTGCCTGCCGTACGCCACCATCGAACCCATCCGCTCCAAGCTGCACGCCAGCTTCCAGACAGAACGGCTGGAAGTGGACCACGCCTGGGTTTCGCGCCTGAAGGAGCGGCTGCTGGAAACCCCGGTGAACCTCAAGATCCACTTCGGCGAGTCCAAGATTACCGGCAACCAGCTGTTGCGGTTGCAGGTGGGCGACGTGCTGCTGCTCGATACCGACACCGACGACCTGCTGGAGTGCACCGTGCAGGGCGTGACCAAGTTCTGGGGCATTTCTGGCACGGTAAAGGCCAACAAGGCCTTCCAGATCATCAAGGAAGAAGAGCCCCGCTACACCTGATGCGCGGCGGCCATCTCCGGTGTGCCGGGTGCGGTCCCGATTCACCACGGTTCGCCGGGCCTGCCCCTTCCGCCTGATCCCCCAAGATTTCATGCGCAAAGAACGACGGCGCGCCCGAAAGGGTGCGCCGTTTTGCTGCGAAGAGGGATGCGGAAGGGAACGACGGCGAGGTTGCTGCCGCAGCCTTTTGGCAAAGACTGCTTTTGGGACGCCTCCGGTGGCCAGGAACGCCATGCGCAAGGCTCGAAGACTCGTCCGGGGCTGCCGCAGAGGGCCACTCCCCCGCAAGAAACCGGGTGGGTCAACAGTCTGAAGCGGAGCCCCCCCGCTAGTAATGCACGCGGGTCAACGTCAGCCCTTGCGCCGGGGCCGTGGCGGGCGCGGCTTTGCGGTCACGGGCGGCAAGGATGGCGGGCACGGCGTCGGGGTGCAGCTTGCCGCGCCCCACGGCCACCAGCAGGCCCATCATGTTGCGCACCATCTGCTTGAGAAAGCCGTCGGCCTCGAAGTCCCAGGCGATGACGCGCAGGCCGCCTGCGCCGATGTCCGGCGTGCCGACAGCACCTGCCAGCGGCTGTGCGCCCGGCAGCGTGATGCGGGCCGGGGCCTCGCCCTCATTGCGGCGTGCCACCCTGGTCACGGTGCGCACGGTGGTGACGATGTCGGTGCCGGTGTTCTGGAAGCTGGCAAAGTCGTGCATGCCGTGCAGGTACGCGGCGGCGGCGTCCATGGCGTCCAGATTCAGCGGCCCCGTGGCCCACGCAAAGGGGGCCAGCCGGGGAGGTGTCCAGCGCCGTTCCGGCCACAGCCGGTAAGTGTAGGTCTTGCCGCGCGCGTCGAAGCGGGCGTGAAAGTCTTCGGGCACGCGGTCCACGGCGGCCACGGAAATGTCGTCGGGCAGCCCGGCATTGAAGGCGCGCTGCCAGTCCAGGTCCGCCCGGTGGTCGGGCACGTCCATGTGGGCCACCTGGGCCTCGGCATGCACGCCGGAATCGGTACGGCCCGCGCCGTGCAGGCGCACCGGCGCGCCCACGATGCGCTCGGCGATGCGCTCCAGTTCGCCCTGCACGGTGCGCGGCTGCGGGCGGTCGGTACGGGCCTGAATCTGCCACCCGGCCAGCCGGGTGCCCACGTAGGAAACGGTCAGCGCGAGACGGGCCATGCGTTATTCGAGGGGCAGTTGCATGCGGGTGAGCGCCTCTGACAGCTTGGCGGCCTTTTCCGCCTGCACGAAGGTCAGGATTTCGCCCGCCTGCCTGCCACGCATGCCCGCCAGAATCCTGACGGCGATCTTTTCGTCCAGGGTTTCCAGCACTGCCGCCGCCTGCTTGGCCTTCATGTTGGTGTACACGTCCACCAGGTGGCGCAGCTTTTCGTCCTTCATGCCCTGCGCATCCTTGAGCATGGTCTTGATGCGCGCCTCAAGGTCCTGCATCTGGGCCAGCTTGGCGTCCACCTGCTGTTCCAGGCTTTTCAGTTCCTGCTCGCGGCGGCTCAGGTCGTCCTGCTTGCGGTTCAGGGCGTCCATGGCGGCCTGGGCGGCCTGACCGGATTGGGTGCCGGGCTGTGCGGCGGCAGGAGCGGCGGCGCCCGAACCCATGGTCGACGAACCCGGCAGACCGGCGGCTGCGGGCAGGGCGGAAGACGGTGCG
>NZ_VRYY01000200.1 GCF_015731765.1 Nitratidesulfovibrio oxamicus | reverse complement strand
TGCGGCGTCAGACCCCGTGTCCGCCGCCGGGCCGTGGGGCGCGCCGTCCACGTACCACACGCGCGGCCCGCACACCGGGCAGGCGTTGGGCTGGGCGTGAAAGCGCCGGTCCAGCGGATTTTCATACTCCGCCGCGCATGCCGGGCACAGCGGAAAGCAGGCCATGGAGGTCTTGTCGCGGTCGTAGGGGATGAACCGGGTGATGGTGTAGCGCGGCCCGCAGTTGGTGCAGTTGGTGAAGGGGTACAGGTGGCGGCGGTTGGCCGGGTCGTTCATGTCGGCCAGGCAGTCGTCGCAGGTGGCCACGTCGGCGCTGATGAGCACCTCGTGCCCCGCCCCCCCGTCACCACTGGCGACTATGCGGAATCCTTCCTCGCCTTCCGCCACGGGGATGTCCTGCTGCGTGCACGAGACTACCCGAGCCAGCGGCGGCAGCTTGTGGGCCAGGTCGTGCCCGAAGCCGTCAACGGACGCCGCAGGCCCCTGCACCTCTATGAACACCCCGGCGGCGGTGTTGCTGACCGTGCCGGTCAGGGCATGGTCGGCGGCGATGCGGTACACGAAGGGGCGAAACCCCACACCCTGGACCTGCCCGGACACGGTGAACTTGCGGCGCACGAGATCGTCTGGCATGCGGCGACCATAGCGGAAGACCCGCGGCGTGAAAAGGCATGCGGCGGTGCGGATCGCCGGCCCGGTAGGATCACCCGGCCCCGTCCCTGCGCGGCCTGGCCGCCCGCCGCATACCATCCCCGTCGCAGGCCAACGCGCACACCCGTTGCGGTGCGCGCCTTCATAACGCGGTTGTCATGGTGGCGACGCTCTTATAAAGTGCCGCGACAATCGCGTCGCGCCGGGTGCATCCGCCCGTCTTGTGTGGCAAGGAACAGGCGGTTCCGGGGGGGCGTGACGCGACCGGCACAACCCGCCATGCATGCGGTACGCATCCGGTTCGGTGCCGGAGTGCGGTTGTTCGCGCGCGCAGTCGGAGGTATTTTCCTTGTACAGCGTGCGCCGGTCGGCTAAATAGAACGATTCCCACTGCATTTTTCCGCCGCAGTCTGCCCAGACGGGCCAGACGGGCCAGACGGGAACGGACTGGCGCGGGGGGTGCACAATCAATCCGCTTCAAGGAGGAGCCATGGGCGCTGACAAGCTTGGCGCGCGCGTGCGCAAGTACAGGGAAGACCGCAGCCTGAGCCGCGAGGAACTCGCGGACGCCGCCGGTCTCAAGACGGAATTCATCGCCGCCCTCGAGGACGACAACCTGTACCCGTCCATCGGGCCGCTACAGAAGCTCGCCCGCGCCCTGAACGTACGCCTTGGCACCTTCATGGACGACGCGGTGAGCCGCGACCCCATCGTGAGCCGCCAGGGAGACCGCGAGGCGGACCTGACCATGCAGAAGGCGCGCAACAAGTGCGCGGCCTTCCGCTTCCACTCGCTGGGCAAGGGCAAGAGCGACCGGAACATGGAGCCGTTCTTCATCGAGATCTGTCCGGAGCCCGTGGAGGACCGCAAGCTGTCCTCGCATCAGGGCGAGGAGTTCATCCTGGTGAACAAGGGTTCCATCCGCGTGGTGTACGGCAAGGAAGAACACGTGCTCGGACCGGGCGACAGCATCTACTACAACTCCATCGTGCCCCACTATGTGGGGGCCGAAGGGGACGCCCCGGCAGAGATCTACGCCGTCATCTACTATCCCTAGGAGTGGAAGGGGCATGGACGAATTTGCAGTGCGCGAACGGACCCTTGGCCAGATACTGGACGAGACCGTCGCCAAATATCCGGACAACGACGCGGTCATCTATGTGGACCGCGACTACAGGCAGACCTACCGGCAGTTCGCGGAAGTTGTGGACGACCTGGCCAAGGGGCTGATGGCCCTTGGCGTGCAGCATGGCGAAAAGGTGGCCGTGTGGGCCACCAACGTGCCCTACTGGGTGGCGTTGCAGTTCGCCACGGCCAAGATGGGCGCCATCCTGCTCACGGTGAACACCAACTACCGCGAGCATGAAATCCGCTATCTGCTCACCCAGTCGGAGTGCGAGAACCTGTTCATCATCGACGGGTTCCGCGACCACGACTACGTGCAGACCATCTACAACATGGTCCCGGAACTGAAGACGCAGCCGCGCGGGCAGTTGCGCTGCCCTTCGCTGCCGCACCTGAAGCGGGTCATGTTCCTGGGCGCGGAAAAGCACCGCGGCATGTATTCCGTGCCGGAGATCATGAGCATGTCGGCCATGGTCTCGGACGAGGAATACGCCGAGCGCCAGCGCGCCCTTTCCCCGCACGACGTGGTGAACATGCAGTACACCTCGGGCACCACCGGGTTTCCCAAGGGGGTCATGCTCACCCACGTCAACATCGGCAACAACGGGTACTGGATCGGCAAGAACCAGCACTTTACCGAAAAGGACCGCGTGTGCCTGCCGGTGCCGCTGTTCCATTGCTTCGGCTGTGTGCTGGGGGTGCTGGCCGCCATCAACCACGGGGCCGCGCTGGTGATCCTGGAAAGCTTCAGCCCCATGCACGTCATGGCGTCCGTGGACCAGGAAAAGTGCACCGCCCTGTACGGGGTGCCCACCATGTTCCTGGCCGTGCTGGAGCACAAGCTGTTCGCCCGGTTCGACTTCAGTTCCCTGCGCACCGGCATCATGGCCGGTTCGGTCTGCCCGGAACCTTTGATGCGCCGGGTGGTCGAAAAGATGTACATGCGCGAGATCACCATCTGCTACGGCCTGACCGAAGGTTCGCCGGTGATGACCCAGAGCCTCGTCACCGACCCCTTCGAGCGGCGCGTGCAGACCGTGGGCCGGGCCATGCCGTGCATCGAGGTGCGCATCGTGGACCCGGATACCAACGAGGAAGTACCGCGCGGCACCCAGGGCGAGGTGGTCTGCCGGGGCTACAACGTGATGAAGGGCTACTACAACATGCCCGAAGCCACGGCCGCCGCCATCGACACCGACGGCTGGCTGCATTCCGGCGACCTTGGCGTCATGGACGAGGAAGGCTACGTGGTCATCACCGGCCGCATCAAGGACATGATCATCCGGGGCGGCGAGAACATCTACCCCCGCGAGATCGAGGAATTCCTGTACGGCATGGACGGCGTGCAGGACGTGCAGGTGGTGGCCGTGGCCAGCCGCAAGTATGGCGAGGAAGTGGGGGCGTTCATCATTCCAAAGCCCGGGGTGGAGATGGCGCCGGAAGACGTGCGCGACTATTGCCGTGGCCGCATCGCCTGGCACAAGGTGCCGCGCTACATCAGCTTCATCGACGCCTACCCCATGACCGCCAGCGGCAAGATCCAGAAGTTCAAGCTGCGCGAGATGGCGACGGAGTTGTTTCCCGAAGCCATGAGATAGCCCGGATGGTCTTTTCGTCCGTTGGCTGCGGCGTACCGTAGCCGGACGGAGACCGGATAGCATTGCGATACGGATCGACAACGCCCCCGGAACCCTGGTTCCGGGGGCGTTTTGCGTGCGGCTTGATTTCCGGTGCGGTTCCGCGCAGAGTGGAAGTGACCTGAAGTGTTTGCCCTGTCGGGGGACTGCACGCCCGCACGGCATGCACCCCGTGCGCCGGCATGGCCGGACCCGCGTGGGGCCGGACCCTTTCGGCGCGGGTCATGCAACGCCACGGAAATGAAGGAAGGCGCATGGCACTTGAAGCGGACGTACTCGTTGCCGGGGCAGGGTTTGCCGGCCTGCGCGCCGCCATGGCCGCCGCGGTCTCGGGGCGCGGGCTGCGCGTCATCGTGCTGGCCCCGCACGAAGGGCCGGGTGGTTCGTCCTTCGCGGGGCATACGGGCTCGCTGGGCGTGCTGGCCCCCGCCGACGACGAGGAACGCGACGCCCTTCTGGAGCGCGCCCTGACCATCGCACATCCCGGCACGGCAGACCCGGCGCTGGTGCGCCTGCTGCTGGAACAGGGCGAACCCCGCCTGCGAGAGCTGGAACAATGGGGCGTGCCGCTGGTCACCGGGCAGGGCGGCGCGCGGTTGCGCCGCAGCGCCTGCTTTTTTCCGGAAATGGCCGTGGCCGGAGTTCTCCCCGACTGTGCGGCGGCCCACGCAGCCATGCTGCGCGTGGCCTTGGCCGCCGGGGTCGAGGTGCTGACGGGTTTCACCCTGGCCGCGCTGGGCGTGGAGGGCGGTCCACCCGGCAGTGCGCTGTGTCTGGACCGGGCTGGCAACGTGCTGCCGGTGCGCGCCCGGTCCGTGGTGCTGGCCATGGGCGGTCCCGCATCGCTCTTCGTCAACGATGTCTCGGGCGCCGGGCAGACGGGCACGGGGCTGGGCTTTGCCCGCGACTGCGGCGCGCGCATCGGCAATGCCTCGTTCCTCCAGTTCCTGTGGTACGAGGGCGGGCAACCCTTCCCTTTCCTGCCCGAACGGGCGCACGAACTGGAAGTGGCCGGGCTGGACGGCGTGCCCGCCGCCCTGCCGCGCGATCTGCGCCACCACGTGGCCAGCCGGGCCACCCATGCCCCGTGGGGTTGGGGGCTGGCCGACGCC
>NZ_VRYY01000199.1 GCF_015731765.1 Nitratidesulfovibrio oxamicus | reverse complement strand
GTCGTAGCCGAGCAGGGCGGGGATGCCTGCGTCGGACCCGGCTTCAGCGCCGCAAGGGATGACCTGGCAGAGACCGGCGGTGCCGGTGGCGGCGAGGTGGTCGAGGGTGGGCGTGTGCGCGGCGGCCAGCGGGGTGGGCTGGCCGTCACGGGTGGGCAGGTCGGCCATGCCGTCGAGGATGCAGATGATGCGGGGCGTGTGCATGGCTGCGTCTGGAGCTTTTTTCTCGTTAAGTGTAGTTAATTTAGAGTATTGAGTTTTTGAATGGAATCCGCTTCAACGTCATGAACAGGAAGGTGGTGCATCGTGGGTGTTGATGTAAAGGCTCTGTATTTTGGCCAAGAGGTTGTGGAAAAACTCAAGTCGTATGTCTATGCGTATTATTATCCCGAATTGGAAAATGAAGCTCCTTTTTATATAGGGAAGGGAAAGGGTAACAGGTGTTTCCAGCATCTGCTGGACAATGGAGACTCAGAAAAGGTTCGGACCATAAAAGAAATATTGGATTCTGGAAAAATTCCAAGGATTGAAATAATCCGGCATGGTCTGGAAGAGAATGAAGCGTTGGTGGCAGAGTCTGTGGCCATTGATCTTCTTACGAAAGACCGGCTGACGAACAGGCAGCTAGGGCATGGTGCAAAGCGTTACGGCAGAATGAATGTTGAAACCTTGAAGAATATTTATGGTTCCGGCGCTCCGTTAGATATCGACACCATAGACGTCCCCGCTGTGCTTATTCGGGTTAATCAGGCGTACGTTCCCGGCAGTTCCACGCAGGAGATTTACGATATTACGCGTGGATGTTGGAAGCTTGCCATGAGAGTGGCGGAGTGCGCCCGATATGCGTTCTCTGTATACCAAGGTGTAATAATAGAAGTGTTTGAGATAGCCGCTTGGCTGCGTGGGGATTCGACCATGCGCGCTGATGGCGTGGAGAGAGAGCCAATCGAGCGGAGGATAGAGTTTGTTGGCAGGCGTGCAACTCAGGATATTCGCAGCAAATACGTGGGCAAGAAGGTGAGCATCCCTGAAGGAGCCAGGAATCCTTGCATTTACACCCGAAAGACAAAGGAAGAGTTTGCGCGGAAATTGCGGGAGACGGTTGAGGGGGCGTAAGAAACACTGCCTTGCGGCGCACCTCCCCCCCCAATCAAAAAGTTCTGGAGGGGATGGGGTGCGGGGAAGGGGAACCTCTTCCAAGAGGTTCCCCTTCCCCGCGAATTCTTCCCGTTTCCTGCCTCTTCAACCCTTACTGCAGAACGCGGTAGCACACTGGCGGCGCAAGCAGAAGCCCGGCCGCCTGCACCTGGGCGATGGCGCCCTGGATGGCGCTGGCCCTGGCGGCGTGGGTCATGAACACCAGCGGCACGCCCTGGGGGTGCTGCCCCTTCTGGATGGCCTGGGCGATGCTGATGGAGTGGTCGGCCATGGCCCCGGCCAGGTCGCGCAGCACGCCGGGGTTGTCCGGCACCATGACGCGCACGTAGTAGCTGCTTTCGGCGTCTGCCGGGGGCAGGATGTCCGCGCGGGGCGGCACCTGGCGCTGAAAGCCGGTGTTGTGCGGGGCTGCGCCGCGCGCCACGGTCATCAGGTCGGCCAGCACGGCGCTGGCGGTGGGCAGGCTGCCCGCGCCAAGCCCGTGCAGGAACACGGGACCCACGGCGTTGCCTTCCAGACGGATGGCGTTGTACGCGCCGCCCACCCGGGCGATGAGGAAGGTGTGCTTGACCAGGGTGGGAAACACCCCGGCCTCCAGCCTGCCGTCCACTTCGCGCACCTGGGCCAGCAGCTTGATGCGAAAGCCCAGTTCGCGCGCGAACTCGATGTCCATGCGGTCGATGCCCGCAATGCCCTGCACGGGCAGTTCGGCGTAGGGATAGTCCATCCCGTAGGCCAGGCGGATCAGCAGCACCAGCTTGTGGGCGGTGTCGTGGCCTTCGATGTCCAGCGTGGGGTCCGCCTCGGCGTAGCCCAGTTCCTGCGCCTGCCCGAGGGCGGTGGCGAAGTCCAGGCCGTTGCTGGTCATCTCGGACAGGATGTAGTTGGCCGTGCCGTTCAGGATGCCGACCAGCGAACCGATGCGGTTGCCCGCGAGGCTCTCCTTCAGCGTCTGGACGATGGGGATGCCCCCGGCCACGCTGGCCTCGTGGTGCAGGCCCACGTTCTGCTGCTCGGCAAGACGGTACAGGTCGTAGCCGTCCTCGGCCAGCAGGGCCTTGTTGGCGGTGACCACGTGCTTGCCCGCTTCCAGCGCGCGCTTGATGATGGCGTGGGGAGCGTCAATGCCGCCCATCAGTTCCACCAGCACGTCGATTTCCGGGTCGTCGGTGAGAACTGCCGGATCGGCGGTCAGGGTTGCGCCCTGCGGCACGGGCCAGGCGCGCGGCTTGGCGAGATCGCGCACCAGAATGGTCTTGATGACCATTTCGCGCCCGGTGCGCTCGGTGATCCACTGGCGGTTCTCGTCCAGCACGCGGGCAAGACCGCTGCCCACGGTGCCGAACCCGGCCATGCCGATGACTAACGGACGCGGGGGCATGGGGCGCTTGCCGCCCGGCTTGTCGCTTTCGCTACCCACACGACCTCCCGGAGAGCGCCTTCTTGATGCCCTTCATGGCCTGCTTGGTACGGTGTTCGTTCTCGATGAGGGCGAAGCGGACGTGGTCGTCGCCGTGCGCGCCGAAGCCCAGCCCCGGAGAAACGGCCACGTGGGCTTCCTTGAGCAGCAGCTTGGAGAATTCCACGGACCCCATGGCCCGGAATTCTTCGGGAATCTGGGCCCACACGAACATGGTGCCCTTGGGCGGCGGCACCACCCAGCCCGCGCGGCCAAGCCCTTCGATGAGCACGTCGCGGCGCTTGCGGTAGGTGTCCACGATCTCGGTCACGCATTCCTGCGGGCCGTTCAGGGCCACGGTGGCCGCGATCTGGATGGGCTGGAAGTGGCCGTAGTCGAGATAGCTCTTGATGCGGGTAAGCGCGTAGACCAGGTCGCGGTTGCCCACGCAGAAGCCCATGCGCCACCCGGCCATGGAGTAGCTTTTGGACATGGAGAAGAATTCCACGCCCACGTCCTTTGCGCCTTCGGCCTGCATGAAGCTGGGCGGCATGTGGCCATCGAAGGCCAGGTCCGCGTAGGCGAAGTCGTGGATGACGTAGATCTTGTGTTCCTTGGCGAAGTCCACGACCTTCTGGAAGAATTCCGGCGCGGCTATCTCGCAGGTGGGGTTGTGCGGGTAGCTGATGAACAGCAGCTTGGGCTGCGGCCAGGTCTGGCGGGTGGCCACCAGCAGGTCTTCGAAGAAATCGCGCCCGCGACCGATGGGGATGCGCCGCACGTCGGCCCCGGCAATGATGGGGGCATAGGTGTGGATGGGGTAGGTGGGGTCCGGCGCGAACACCACGTCGCCGGGCGACAGCATGGCCAGCGACAGGTGCGAAAGCCCTTCCTTGGCGCCCATGGTGGCCACGGCTTCCGTGTCCGGGTCAAGGTACACGCCGAAGCGGCGCATGTACCAGTCGCAGATGGCCTTGCGCAGGTTGGGGATGCCGCGCGACACCGAATAGCGGTGGTTCACGCCCTTGCCCGATGCTTCCACCAGCTTGTCCACGATGTGCTGGGGTGTGGGGATGTCGGGGTTGCCCATGCCAAGGTCGACGATGTCCACGTTCTGGCGACGCAGTTGCATCTTCAGTTCGTTCACCGTCGCAAAGACATAGGGAGGCAGACGGTGCATGCGCGGAAACTGGTTCATGGCGAAGTTCTCCGTGGTTGAAACGAAAAGAGGCGGCAGCGCCGCCTCGAACCAACGGCGCAAGCCTGCGTCACCGAGCGGCGGTTGCCGCGGTGGCGGCCGCGGCGGTAGCGGCGGCGGTGGTGGCGATGGTAGCGGTCCGGTCGAGGTGGGACATGCCGATGACTCTTGTGGTGGAGAATGGCCGTGTATACATTGCGCGTGCGCCGCGTGCCGGTGCGCTGGCGTCTGGTGGACGCCGTGCACGGGACGGAAAGCCCGAACGAATGATCCGGACAAACGGTCCGGACAAGGTATTCTGACAGGCGGCGAGGCTACCGTGGGTTGCGGTGTCGATGGCTTGTACTGCAAAAAAGAAATGCCGGTCAATACGCCTAGCTGCGATGATCGGAGACTGTTTGGCCGAACGGTGCCGGGGGATGCATGAACGACGGAAGGCGGCAGGCGCGGCGGGTGTACCTGGTGGGGCCGCGCGCCAGCGGCAAGACCACGGTGGGCAAGGCCCTGGCAGCCCGCGCCGGTTGGCGTTTCGAGGATACCGACGCCACGGTCATTGCCACGGCGGGCATGACCGTGGAGCAGATAGTGGAGCGCGAAGGCTGGGAAGGATTCCGGCGGCGCGAAACCGAGGCCCTGCGCGCAACCCTTGGCCGTGACGGTCTGGTGGTGGCAACCGGCGGCGGCATGGTGCTGGCGGAAGAAAACCGGCGCATGCTGCGCGACGGGGGCCTTGTGGCCTACCTGTGCGGCAGCGTGGACCTGCTGGCCGGACGCCTTGCGCGCGACCCGCTGGCCGCGCA
>NZ_VRYY01000209.1 GCF_015731765.1 Nitratidesulfovibrio oxamicus | reverse complement strand
CGGCTGGCCCTGCCTGCATCGCGGCAAACACGCAACGCGTCACCGCCATGTTCCCCGCCCCGGCGCCGCGTGCACCCCGCCGCTGCCGCGCGTCCCGACGGCTTTGCAGTCGCGCCGTTTTCTGGTACACGACCCACTTCGGACAAGCGCCCCGCCCTTGCGGCTCCGTGCCCGCCCACCCGCGCGACAGGCCGCTTGCGGGCCTTTGCAGGCAGGTGAGGGCAACCTCGGGCCATCCGGCGATCTGCGGCGGAGTCCGGCGAGGTCCGGTGATATCCGGGGATATCCAGTGATATCCGGCTAAGTCCGGTGCGCTTCGGCACTTCCGCACGGCGGAATCCGCACATTTTTCGTACGGCAGCCAGCGAACAGCGGCCAGCCGCCGCCCACACAGACGGCACAATCCCACAAGCCAACAGGACACCATACATCCATGCGCGCACGTCAGCAGCTGCTGGCCTCCCTTCAGGCCATCGTGAAGGACATGGGGCTTTCCTGGCCCGAAAAGGCCACCCTTGAACCGCCCCGCGACAAGTCGTTCGGCGACCTTGCCGCCAACATCGCCCTGGTGCTTTCGAAAGACGCGGGGGTTCCCCCGCGCGAACTGGCCTCGCGCCTTGCCGGTGCCCTGCGCGATTCCGACCCGGCCATCGCCTCCGTGGACATCGCCGGGCCGGGCTTCCTGAACGTCACCTACTCGCCCGATTTCTGGCGCGAAACCGTGCTGCACGTGGAAGCCGCGGGCGACCGCTACGGCGCCACCGCCGTGGGCGCGGGCCGCAAGGCGCAGGTGGAGTACGTGTCCGCCAACCCCACCGGGCCGCTGCACATCGGCCACGGGCGCGGAGCCGCCCTTGGCGACTGCTTGGCGCGCGTGCTGCGCTTTGCCGGGTACGACGTGACCACCGAATACTACATCAACGACGCCGGTCGGCAGATGCGCCTGCTGGGCCTTTCCGTCTGGCTGCGCGCGCTGGAGCTTTCCGGTCGCCCGTTCACCCTGCCCGAGGATTTCTATCGCGGCGACTACATCAAGGACATCGCCGCCGAGATGCTGGCCAAAGACCCCGGCCTTGTGGACCTGCCCGAAGCCGAAGGCCAGGACCGCTGCTTCGAATACGCCATGAACTCCATCATGGACGGCATCAAGCAGGATCTTGCCGACTTCCGCGTGGAGCATCAGGTGTGGTTCTCCGAGCTTTCGCTGGTGCGCGAGGGCGCGGTGGAAAAGACCTTCGAGCGGCTGAAGGCCGCCGGCCTTGCCTTCGAGCAGGACGGCGCGCTGTGGTTCCGCACCACCACCCTCGGCGACGACAAGGACCGCGTGCTGCGCAAGTCCGACGGCACCCTGACCTACTTCGCCTCGGACATCGCCTACCATGACAACAAGTACGACCGGGGCTTCGACCTCGTGGTGGACATCTGGGGCGCCGACCACCACGGCTACGTGCCGCGCATGCGCGCCGCCGTGGCCGCGCTGGGCAAGCGGCCCGAACAGTTCGACGTGATCCTGGTGCAACTGGTGAACCTGCTGCAGAACGGCGAGCAGATCGCCATGTCCACCCGCGCCGGGCAGTTCGAGACCCTGCACGACGTGGTCAGGGAAGTGGGCGCCGACGCCGCGCGGTTCATGTTCCTTTCGCGCAAGAGCGACAGCCACCTCGACTTCGACCTGGAACTGGTGAAGCAGCGCTCCATGGACAACCCGGTGTACTACGTGCAGTACGCCCACGCCCGTGTGTGCGCCGTGCTGCGCAAGGCGGCGGAACGCGCCATCGTCCTGCCCGCGCGGCTGGACGCGGCGGCGCTGGCCCCGCTGACCCTGCCGGAGGAACTGGACCTGCTGCGCCTTGTGGACCGCATGCCCGACACCCTTTCCGCCGCAGCCGAAGGGCTGGCCCCGCACCACGTCAGCTTCTATCTGATGGAAGTGGCGGGCGCCCTGCACAGCTACTACGCCAAGGTGCCGGTGCTGAACGCCGCCGACGCGGAAACCATCGTGGCCCGCCTTGCCCTGCTGCGCGCCGTGGGCCAGGCCGTGGCCAACGGCCTGAACCTGCTTGGCGTCGAAGCGCCAGAGGCCATGTAGCGCGCCATAGCGCGGGAACAAGGCATGGCAGCACCCAGACAAGGGCAGAACGGACCGGGCCCGCAAAACGGGCGTGGCGGCCAGGGGACGAAGGATGGCGGACGCAAGAAGGGCGTCTACACCATCAACGTCACCCTGCCCTCGCTCATTTCGGCGGGCATCGTGGCCATCATCGGCTTCGGCTGGGTGTTCGTGCTCGGCGTCATCGTGGGGCGCGGCTACAACCCGGAAGAACGCCTGGGCATCGACCGCATCATGCCCAAGCCCGCCGTCAACGCCTCGCAACCCACCCCCATGCCCGGCGGGGTCATCAAGCCGGAAGACCTCCAGTTCATGGATTCACTGCGCGCCAAGCCCGCCCCGGTTTCCGGCAACGCGGGGGTGGCGGTGAACGCTTCGGAAATCGTGGCCAAGAACGCCAAGAAAGACCAGAAGCCCGACCCGAAAAAGGACGCCAAGACGGCGGCCAAACCCGAGGCCAAGGCGGATTCCAAGACCGCCCAGAAGGCCGAGGCCAAGCCCGACGCCAAAAAGGACGACAAGAAAGCTACGGCGACCACCGCCGCCGTTCCGAAAGATGCCAAGGATTCCAAGGACGCCAGGGATTCCAAGGACGCCCGGGCGGCGGAGTCCAAGCCCGCCGACGGCGAGCGCTTCGACTACGTGTACCAGGTGGCGGCCTACAAGGCGGCGGACCCAGCCAACGCCCTGAAGGCCAAGCTGGAAGCCTCCGGCATCAAGGTACGCCTGGATTCATCGGTGGAAAACGGCGTGTCGTGGTACCGTCTGAACGCGCTGTTCCGGGGCACCCCCGAGGACACGCGCCAGTTGCGCGCCGCGCTTGCCAGGCACGGCATCGACAAGGTCATCCTGCGCAGCAAGACGCCGGCGTCCCGATAGGGCAGCCTTGACGGCATGTTGCGGCGGGACTACCTTGGAAGGATGTAAAGACGCCTGAAACGGGCAGGCCCATTCCGGCACCCTGCCGAAGCGTTTCGAACCGCCCGCAAATCCCGCGGGCACCCGCGCGGCCAGTCGCCGCGCCACCGGAAGAGGACAGCATGAGCACAGGCCCCGGCATACTCGCCCCCGTTACCGCCCTTGGCGCGGCAACCCTGCGCCTGCTGGGCGAGATGGGGGCCATGTTCCTGTTCCTGGCGGACGGCCTGCGCCTCATCTTCGCCTCGCCCAAGCAGATACCCAAGATACTGAACCAGGTGTTCGTCATCGGCTCCAAGTCGCTGTTCGTCATCCTGCTCATCGGGGTATTCACCGGCATGGTGCTGGGCCTGCAGGGGTACTACACGCTGGTCAAGTTCGGGTCCGAGGGGCTGCTGGGCGCCGCCGTGGCCCTTTCGCTGATCCGCGAACTGGGGCCGGTGCTGACGGCCATCATGGTCACGGGCCGGGCCGGGTCGTCCATGGCCGCCGAAATCGGGGTCATGCGCATCACCGACCAGATCGACGCGCTGGATGTCATGGACATCAACCCCATGGCCTACCTGGTGGCCCCGCGCATCGCCGCATCGCTGATTTCCTTCCCGCTGCTGACGGCGGTGTTCGACGTGGTGGGCATCCTTGGCGGCTACGTCACGGGCGTCACCCTGCTGGGCATCAACGAGGGCGTGTACTTCTATCGCATCCAGTCCAGCGTCGAGATGGCCGACATCACCGGCGGCTTCATGAAGTCGCTGCTGTTCGCGGTCATCGTGGCCACGGTAAGCTGCTACCAGGGGTATTTCACCCACATGCGCCGCGACGGCGTGGGGCCCGAGGGCGTCAGCAACTCCACCACCTCCGCCGTGGTCCTTTCGTGCGTGTTCGTGCTTGTGGCCGACTACGCGCTGACCTCGTTCCTGCTGTAAGAGACCACGGCCATGCGCGCTAATTCCGGATGGGACATACGGCTTGACGGCCTGGCGGTGGGCTACGGCGACCACGTGGTGCTGCGCGACGTGAACGCGCTGCTGCCCGCGGGCGAAATTTCCATGATCATCGGCGGCTCGGGCTGCGGCAAGTCTACCCTGCTGCGGCATGTGCTGGGCCTGCAACGCCCCATGGCGGGCACCCTTTCGGTGGGCGGGCGCGACCTGTTCGCCCTTGCCGGGCGCGATTTCCGCAAGGTGCGGCGGCGCATGGGGGTGCTGTTCCAGGACGGGGCGCTGCTGGGTTCGCTGACGTTGGGCGACAACGTGGCCCTGCCCCTGCGCGAGCACACCGGCCTGCCCAAGGCCACCGTCCGCCAGATCGTGCTGCACAAGCTGGCCCTGGTGGGGCTGGCCGACTACGCGGACTACTACCCCAACCAGCTTTCCGGCGGCATGCGCAAGCGCGCGGGGCTGGCGCGGGCCATTGTCATGGACCCGCCCATCCTGCTGTGCGACGAGCCGACATCGGGCCTGGACCCGGTCAACGCCGCGCGCATGGACCAACTGCTGCTGGACATGCGGGCAAATTTTCCCGGCATGACCATTGTTGTGGTCAGCCACGACCTGCGCAGCCTGGACGCCATCGCCAATTACGTGCTCATGCTGCACGACGGCACGGCGGCCTTCGCGGGGCCGGTGGATGCGCTGCGCGCGTCAGACGATCCGTATGTACGCAGCTTTCTGGATCGTCGGGCCGACGAGGACCAACGGACCGGGGTATCGCTGGCGCCAGAGGTGCAGCAGGCCCTTGACGCCTGGCTGGAACGCTGACGCAAGGCAGAACCGCTGGCACGCGGAGTCCGGCAGATTCCGGTGCCTGGCCGCCGCGGCAGGCACGACAACTACCGTCAACCAAAGCCCCAACGGATACGGGAAGGGCAGCATGAAAAAGTATTCGCGAGAAACATCGGTCGGCATCTTCGTGCTTATCGGGCTGCTGTGCGTCGGCTACCTCACCATAAAGCTGGGGCGCATGGAACTGTTGTCCGACAAGGGCTACACCGTGCACGCCCGGTTCACCTCCATCACCGGCCTGCGCGTGGGGGCAGAGGTGGAAATCGCGGGCGTGCCCGTGGGGCGCGTGGCGGGCATCACGCTGGCGCCGGACAAGCCGGTGGCGATGGTCAGCCTGCGCATGCAGGAAGGCGTGCACCTGACCGACGATGTCATTGCTTCGGTAAAGACCAGCGGCCTCATTGGCGACAAGTACATCAAGCTTTCACCCGGCGGTTCTCCGGACCAGCTTGGCGAAGGCGACGAAATCACGGAAACCGAATCGGCCATCGACATCGAATCGCTGATCAGCAAGTACGTGTTCGGAGGAGTCTAGGCATGCTCATGCACACTGTCCGTCGCGGTGTCCTTCTTGCCGCGCCGCTTTTCAAATCCCTGTCCTGCGCCCTGCTCTGCGCCCTGCTTGCCTGGGCCGCTCCGGCCCTTGCCGCCACGGACAGTGCGGGCGCCGCCCGCACGGCCCTGAAGACCTCGGTGGACCGCATTCTCGACATAGTGAAGCAGCCCGGTTACACCGACGCAGCCCAGCGCCCCGCGCTCATGGACCAGGTGGAGAACGAAATCCGCCGCATCTTCGATTTTCGCGAATTCTCGGCCCGCACCGTGGGCATGAACTGGCCCTCGTTCACCCCAGACCAGCAGGACCGTTTTGCCGAGGCCTTCGCCTCGCTGCTGCGGGCCACCTACCTTGAAAAGTTCGACGGCTACACCGGCCAGCAGGTTCTGTTCACCGGCGAGCTTGTCAGCGGCAAGGGCGACAAGGTCGAGGTGCAGACCACCGTGGTGATCAAGGACAAGCAGGTGCCCGTTGCCTACCGCATGCTCCAGAATCGCCAGCAGAACTGGGTGGTGTACGACGTGATCATCGAGGGCGTGAGCATGGTGAAGAACTACCGGACCCAGTTCCAGGATCTGCTGGAAAAGGGCACCGCAGACCAGCTCATCGAGCGGGTGCGCGTCAAGGCCGACGAGGTGCGCAAGCAGCCCGCCCAATCGGGACAGCCGGGACAGCCCGGCAAGTAGTCCGCCGCACGAACAAGAACCCGCCTTCGGAGGAATGCACATGGCCGCAGGTTCGTTCCGCATCAACACCGCGCTGTGCACGGCGTGCCTTGTCTGTGCCCTGCTGCTGACGCCGGCGACCGCCAGCGCCGACATGCCCGCCGAAGGGACGCCCCATGCCCCGCCCACGGTGACAGCGGATCTTGATGACTACGACACCAACAACGAAGACATGGTGGCCGACCCGCTGGAAAACTGGAACCGCATGTGGTTCGCCGTCAACGACGTGCTGCTGCTCAAGGTCATCAAGCCGGTGCACAAGGGCTACGTGGCCGTGACGCCTGACGAACTGCGCAGCGGCGTCCGCAATTTCTTCCACAACCTCGCCTTTCCCATCCGCTTCCTGAACTGCCTGCTGCAGGGCAAGCCCAACGAAGCCGGGGTGGAGATGGGCAGGTTCATCATCAATTCCACCGTGGGCATGGCCGGGTTCATCGACGTTGCAAAAAAGGACAAGCCCATAGTGGAGCCGGACAAGGAAGACTTCGGCCAAACCCTTGGCGCGTGGGGCGCGGGCGAAGGGTTCTACATCGTCTGGCCGTTGATCGGCCCCAGCACCCTGCGCGACAGCGTGGGCCTTGCTGGCGACTATCTTGCCGACCCGTTCGGCTACATGGTCGATGGCTCCACCGAATACATCGCGGGACGCGGTTACGGCGAATTCAACAAGGCCGACGAGGTCATCTCTGGCTATGAAACCGTGACCAAGAGCGCGGTGGAGCCGTACACCTCGGTGCGCAACGCCTACATCCAGATGCGCCGCGCCAAGGTGGCCAGGTAGCGGACCGTACAACCGGACCAGTGAATAACGAAGGGAGGCCCCATGGGGGCCTCCCTTCGTTCGTTTCAGACCGCCGACACCCCCGGATGCACGCAGGAGAGGGGTTCTCTTGCGGTTGCCGCGGGCGGGCCTCCGCATCGTGCGGATGGCGTCCGCAAGGCGTGCAAAGGGTCTTCCTCGTTCTTCCAAAGATTTCCAATTATGTTTTCAAAATATTGCAGCAACATAAAACAAGAAGCTCAAGGGACAGCCGCCGGAGTCATCCACAAACGTGCCTTGGCGACAACCAGAAAGGGAGGCCCTTGGAGCCTCCCTTTCTGGTTGCTGACGGCGGACGTACGCCGGGTTGCCGCCCATGGCGTGCACCGACGAACGGCAAGACGGTTTGCCCTAGATGGGCGGGGCGATGACGACAACGACCCGCATCTCGGTCTTTGCCCGCACCCCATGGGGCACCCGGATTTCCGAGACCAGCATGTCGCCCTGCTTCGCGGGGATGGCCGCTCCGTCCGCGCCCAGGAATTCGCCCTCGCCCTCGATGACGGTGATGGCCAGTTCGCCGTCGATGTCGTGGCTGTGCACGGGCAGTTCCTGCCCGGCCTTGAAGTTGAAATTGATGATCTTGAAGTTTTCCGAGTCGTGCACCAGATTCATGGCGAACCCGGCGTCCTTGAAGATACGCATGTCGTCGAGGCGGATGTGGCGCATGGTCGTCTCCTTGTCTGGTTCATTGTCGTCATGGTTGTCGCGGGCGGCGGTGTGCGCCCGGTGTTGTCTGTTGCGGGGCGGAGTGGTTTCCACCGCCCTCGCCCACAATATAGGTGCTCTGGCCGGACAATGCGTGACGCGCATCACGGGCGGGGGGTTTTTCCGATTTTTTTGCCGCGCGACCCGAGGACAACGTTCCTTCTTGCCCCAGCCTCCCTGCCCCCCCTGTCGGCCCCTCCCGCCCGGTGCTGTCACCGTCCGCCGCCTATCCTGCCCTTCGCCCAGTCCGCCCCCCTTACTCTCCCCCTGTCCGGCCCTCCTGCGGGACTCCAGGTTGACAGCCCGGTACGGGCAGGCTACCGCTGGCCTTTCCCTGAATCGGCGGCCCGTTGCCGCGCATCATGGCGGCGTGTTCAAGCCACGCCGCGCAAGGACAGTTTTCATGATCGTCGAAATAGGCTGCATAGCCGTGGGCGTGCCCGCGGGCTACCTGCTGCGCTCACGCCCCGCCGTTGTCGGCGCCGTTGACCGGCTGACCACATGGTCCATTTACACGTTACTGTTTCTGCTGGGCCTGTCACTGGGGTCGGACGACGCGCTGGTGGCCAAGGCTGGCGACATCGGCCTGCGGGCCGTGGTCATCAGCATGGCGTCACTGGCGGGCAGCGTTGCGGCAGGGTGGCTGCTGCAACATGTGCTGTTGCGCGGCGCCCTGGACGGCCCCGGCGCCACCCACCCGGCCTCGCCGGAAACGGGTGCGGCCACTCCCCCTGTCACTGCGCACACGGGAGACCGGCCATGAAGGGCAGTCTGATCATTCTCGGCTTCTTCCTGTCCGGCGTGCTGCTGGGCAGGCTGGACGTCATCCCCAGGGCCGACCAGGCGGGCGACCTGGCCTCGTGGGCGCTGTACATGCTGCTGTTCGTGGTGGGCATGGGCATCGGGTTCGATACACGCTCGTTCCGCATCCTGCGCGAGTTGCACGTGAAGGTGGCCCTGGTGCCGCTGTTCGTGGGCATCGGGACCCTTGGCGGCTCGCTGGCGGCCTGGGCCCTGCTGGGCGACATGCCCCTGCGCGACGTGCTGGGCGTGGGCGCGGGCTTTGGCTACTACAGCCTGTCCAGCATCATGATAACGAAAATGGGCGATGCAGCCCTCGGCTCCATGGCGCTCATCGCCAACATATCGCGCGAACTGGTCACCCTGCTGTCCGCCCCCCTGCTGGTGCGCCGGTTCGGCGGGCTGGCCCCGGTGATGGCGGGCGGGGCCACCAGCATGGACACCTGCCTGCCCATCATCGCCCGCTACGCCGGGGAGCGGTACGGCATCATCGCCGTGTTCAGCGGCATGGTGCTGACCGTGGCCGTGCCCATCCTGGTGACGGCCATCTTCAACTGGATGTAGAGAGCGCACACCGCCCCGCGAAGTGGTGACAAATGTGTCAACCATGCCGCAAGGGGCTGGCGTTTTCTCACTCATTCATTGACAATCTGCTCACTTATGCTCCAGAAAAGGAAGTCCGTCCGTCACACCAACCACATGTCCAGAGGAGAATCCGGGATGCTGAAGAAGATCGTCCTCACCCTTGCGGCCCTGCTGGTCACCGCCAACGTGGCCTTTGCCGAGAAGACCATCGTCGTTGCCCAGGACGCCACCTGGCCGCCCATGGAATTTGTTGACGCGAACAAGAACCTCGTCGGCTTCTCCGTCGATTACACCGACGCCATGGCCAAGGAAGCGGGCTTCAAGATCGTGCACAAGAACGTGGCCTGGGACGGCATCTTCGCCGGGCTCGAATCCGGCAGCTACGACGCCATCGTCTCGTCGGTGTCCATCACCGACGAACGCAAGAACGCCATGGACTTCACCGCCCCCTACTACGAAGTGCGCCAGGCCCTCGTGGTGCCCAAGACCACCAACGCCACCAAGCTGGACGACATGAAGGGCAAGACCCTTGGCGGCCAGATCAGCACCACCGGCTACTTCACCATCAAGAAGACCGCCGGCGTCACCGCCAAGTCGTACGACGAAATCGGCCTGGCCATGGAAGACCTGTTCAACGGTCGCATCGACGGCGTGGTGTGCGACGATCCCGTTGCCGCCAGCTACGCCCTGCAGCAGGAACAGTACGCCGCCAAGATGAAGATCGCCTTCGTCATCGAAACCCAGGAAAAGGAATTCTACGGCATCGCCGTGAAGAAGGGGAACAAGGAAGTACTGGACCTTCTGAACAAGGGCATCGCCGCCGTGAAGGCCAAGGGCATCGACAAGCAGCTCCGCGAAAAGTGGATCGGCCGCTAGCCGTGCCCGGCTAGATACTTGCGCACCATGGGGGACTGGCGGTATTACGCCGGTCCCCCGTTTTTCAACGTCAAAGCCTCAGAGACGCCATGACCAACGAACCCCAGAACGTCCGCATCGTCATCACCGACGGCGCGATCATACCGGACCCGAAGGAACGGCGGATCATAACCGCGTGGTCCATCTCCTTCGTGGGCGCGCTGGGCGCGCTCGTCTACCTGTGCGCGAGCCGGCCAGAGCCATACTGGCGGTTACTGCAATTTCTGCCGGACGGCATTGCCGTCACCTTCAAGGTGACCGTGCTGTCCATCCTGTGCTCCATCCCCATCGGGCTCATCACCGGGCTTGGCCGCCTGTCGCGCAACCGGCTGATCAACCTTGTGGCTTCCACCTACGTCGAGGTGGTGCGGGGCATTCCCCTGCTTGTGCAGCTTTTCTACATCTACTACGCCCTTGGCCGGTTCCTGAAGGTGCCGGACCTGCTGGCCGCCATCATCGCCCTCAGCGTGTGCTACGGCGCCTACATGGGCGAGGTGTTCCGCGCGGGCATCGACTCCATCTCCAAGGGCCAGACCGAAGCCGCCCGCTCGCTGGGCTTCAACCGGGCGGAGACCATGTTCATGGTCATCCTGCCGCAGGCGTGGCGCACCATCCTGCCGCCGGTGGGCAACGAATTCATCGCCATGCTGAAGGACACCTCGCTGGTGTCCATCATCGCCGTGGCCGACATCCTGCGACGCGGGCGCGAATTCGCCTCGGAGAGCTTCCTGTACTTCGAGACGTACACCATGGTCGCCCTCATCTACCTGTTGATCACGCTGTTCCTGTCCAAGGGCGTCAGCATCATGGAATCGAGGTTGAACTACTATGACCGCCGATAGCGTCGAACCCATCATCCGCATCAGCCACGCCTGGAAGTTCTTCGGCGAGCTGACGGCCCTCAACGACGTCAGCCTTGACGTGATGCCCGGTGAAAAGGTGGTCATCTGCGGGCCGTCAGGCTCGGGCAAGTCCACCCTGCTGCGCTCCATCAACCGGCTGGAAACGGTGGACAAGGGCACCATCATCGTGGACGGGCAGGACGTGAACTCGCCCGACAACGACATCAACAAGATCCGCCAGGAACTGGGCATGGTCTTCCAGAGCTTCAACCTCTTTCCGCACAAGACCGTACTGCAGAACCTGACCATGGCCCCCATGCGGCTGCGCAAGATCCCGCGCCCCGAGGCGGAAAGCCGGGCACTGGAACTGCTGAAGAAGGTGGGCATCAGCGACAAGGCCAACGTGTTTCCGGCCATGCTTTCGGGCGGGCAGCAGCAGCGCGTGGCCATTGCCCGCGCCCTGGCCATGAACCCCAAGATCATGCTGTTCGACGAGCCCACCAGCGCCCTTGACCCGGAAATGATCGGCGAAGTGCTGGACGTCATGGTGACCCTGGCCCGCGAAGGCATGACCATGGTCTGCGTGACCCACGAAATGGGCTTTGCCCGCGAAGTGGCCGACCGCATCATCTTCATGGACCACGGCCAGGTGCTGGAAGAAAACGCGCCCCAGGATTTCTTCGGCGCGCCCAAGCACCCGCGCCTGCAGAAGTTCCTGAACCAGATCCTGTAGCGCGTCCGCCGCGCCGCAGGCTGTACGACGAATGCATACGGGCCGCTCCATCTGGGGCGGCCCGTTTTTGCGTGTGGGGTAAAAGGATGCCTCCGGCGGCCAGGGGGCACGCCCCCTGGACCCCTTTCCTAATATTCCTCGGGACCCCATCTGCATCACAGGTTCAGGAAAAGACAGCTTCCACGTTCCGATCAGAAATACTGCGCCGCTACATGGAAAATCACCCGCATACCAAAACATACCGCCGGGCAGAAGCAGACACTTCGCCAGACGGCATGTTCCGGACTCTCTGCCTGAGTGAGTTCAGCTCGTGAAGATGCGCAACCTCTCCCCTTGCGACAGGATATAGTCCACCTCCAACGGCAGCAGACAGAACCGCTCGCGTAGGGCGTGGGCGTGGAGCAGAAACATCCGGTAGTCAGCACAGCCGCGCGGTGTGGCGTACTTTTTGACCGAATCCCCTTTCAGGAAACCCAGCCCACGCCACAGGGCCGGGGTACAGGGCAGGCAGAATGAAGCATCATCCGCGTCGGCAACCGAACCGGACTTCAGGTACAGCAGCAACGACTGCCCGAAAATTCCTACCCCTGACGGGCGGTGCACATCATGCAAACGAAAAGCTTCGTGCAGATCAGGGCCGGGCGGCAATGCCCACAAAGCAGCCAGCCAAGGCAAGACATCCGCCATGTTCGCGGCACGGCTCGACAGCGAGGGGTACCCTGCCCCGAAACGGGTGCAGGTGATGCGCTTGGGCACGCTGCCCTCAATGCATTCACGGTTCACGGCCATGCACATGGCCCGAAAGTCGTCGGCGGACATGAAACCGCTGCCGCCCGGCCCGAAGGCAGCGTCCAGCAGCGCGCGCGCCTCGGCCTCTCCCTGCTTGCGGCTGTTGATGAAGTCCACCCCGGAATGAATGTCGCGCCACTCGTCCACCCGCGCGGCATACCGCTCGAACATGCTGCCTCCGTGTGCCGTGAAAATCTGCCCGACCGGCCCTGGCCCCATTCGCGCGACCACCGCGCAAACCAGTTCGCGGGCCATTGCGCCTTCGCCCTGCCCCGCATTGTCGCGTCGCCCACGCTGGATAACAAAAAAAACGTGCGTTCCCAAGGGATGCACTGGCATCCCGAGCGCACAGCTGAATACCCACGGCATGTTTAAAGCGGCATTTCTCTTTGCCTTCCTGCCTGTGATGACATGCCTTTCTTCCTTACACTCCGCGCCGGGCTCCCGGCGCGGATGGCTGGTGCGGGCGCGATGCAAGGAATTACGAGTTTTTGCGCCGGACAAGGCGAATCGGCATTTTTGAGCGCAGATCGCCCGCTGTTAGGCAAGCGCGAAGCGCGAGTCTTACAGCGGGCGAAAGCAGAGCTGTACTCATGTACGTGAGCATCAAAAACGCCGATTCAACGCCGTCCGGCACAAAAAGACGGATTCTGCGGCAGGGCGCACGCGTTACCGCAGCCCCGCCCTCAACAATCTTACTTCACTACTGCGACACCACGTGCAGCAGGGCCGCGCGCACCTCGTCCATTTGCTGCTCGTCGGTAATCTTCTGGCCATACACCGTACGCACCGAAAAGCTGTCCGAGGTGCGGTTGCCCAGCGTGGCGATCTTGGCAAACAGGATATCCAACTGCAACGTCTGCAACACCCGTGCGACATCATACAGCAGTGCGGGGCGGTCCGGCGCAAACACCTCGACCACGGTGTGGAAGTCCGACAACTCGTTGTCGATACGCACCTCTGGCGGACGGCGCACCGCATCCAGCAACACCGTGGGCACCTTGTGCTTCAGCGCGTTGGACGCACGGGCCTGCTCCAGCCGGTAATCCAGCGACAGCTTGCCCGTCAGCGCGAAATGGATGGCCCCGCGCACCTTGCCCCAGAAATCCCGGGCGTACAGCGGGTCCGGCGGCGCGGTAACGTGAAAGATGTCCAGCACGGTGCCGTCGCTCCACACGTAGGCATCGGCCCCGAACACGTTCAACCCGTGCAGCGAAAGCACGCCCGCAATGGTGGCGAACAGCCCGGACTGGTCGCGCGCGGCCACCAGCACTTCCCACAGTTCGCTGTCGCGCCCGCCGTGCAGGGGCCTGCCCTCCACTACCACCACGCCCCGCTCGGCCCGGTCCTCGGGCAGACGACGGCGCGATTCGGCCACGTCGCGGTTCAGTTGGTAGACCAGCGACATGTGCCGCACGATGTCTTCCGGCGGCATGGCCAACAGGTAGCGCGAGGGCATGGCGTCCAGGTACAGCCCCGCCGTTTCCAGCGTATAGTGCAGGGCGGACTGACGCTCGCGCACCAGGGACCGCACCATGTCTTGCGTGCGCACGATGGCCTGTGCGGTCTGCGTGCCCGCAAGCTGCCCGTCGCGCAGCATGTTGGCCACCTTGCCGTGCAGTTCGTACAGCAGGCTGGCGGTCCAGCGGTTCCACGCCTTGTGGCCGGTGGCCATGGAATCGGCATGGGTAAGCAGGTAGAGCATGTTCAGGCGGCGCAGGCTGCCCACGGTGCCCGCGCACTGGGCCACCACCGACTCGTCGTTGAGGTCGCGGCGCTGGGCGGTGCGGATGAGCAGCAGGTGGTGCAGCACCAGAAAGACAACGTCGTCGATGATCTCCGGCGGCGCGTCCCACTCGGCCAGCAGGCGCATGGCCATTTCGGCCCCCACCTCGGAATGGTGCGAGGCATCGGACCCGCCCTTGCCAAGGTCGTGCAGCAGCGCGGCCATCAGCAGGCACAGCCTGTCGCGCGCGGCATCCGCGTCCTGCGCCCCCAGCCCGCCCAGTCCACCTGGACCGCCCAGTCCACCTGACCCGCCCAGTCCACCTGACCCGCCCAGTCCACCTGACCCGCCAGGCCTGGCCTGCCCATTGGGCACGCTCAGGCAGCCGCCGCGCCAGAAGCCGGAAAACGGCTCGGTATCATCGCTGGCCAGCGATTCCAGTTGGCGGATCACGAACAGGGTGTGCATGCCCACGGGATAGGTATGAAACCCGTCAAACTGCACCCTGTCGCGCGCTTCGGCATAGGCGGGCAGGATGGCGGGCAAAAGGCCCGTCTCGTCCATGTGCCCAAGCACCGGAAACGCCTTGCCGGAAGCAAGGATGCGCATCAGCGCCGCGCCCACCTCGGCGCCGGAAAGGGCGCCCTCCTCGCCGGACAGGGCCTGTTGCAGGGCCTTCTCCATGGCCTTGCGGGTGTTCCAGTCGGGGGCTGGGGCAGCGGGACCGGGCCATTCGGCGGCGCGCACGAAGGCGGAAAGGGCCAGGCCGGGGGTGACCACCGCCGGATCGGGCAGGCAGATGTGCAGCGTGCCGCCCGCCATGACCACGGGGCCTTCCACCTCGGGGCAGGGCTGGTCGGGGTGCACCGGGCCGCCGGGGGTGCCCCGGAAGGCCGCGGACAGCGCCTTGATGTGCGACATGCACCGATGCAGGCGCCCCAGGAAGCATTCCACGGCCAGCAGGTTGCCGCACTCGCGAAAGCCGAGACGGGCAGCGATTTCCGGTTGCAGGTCAAGGAACAACTGGTCGTTCTTGCGGCGTGAAAGATGGTGCAGCAGGTTGCGCACGTCGTGCAGGAAGCCCACGCTCTCGCGCAGGAGGGCGGCGTCGGACGCGGAGAACCCGGCCTGGGCCAGGATTTCCTCCACGGTGCCCGCCTCGTTGCGGATGCGGCCCAGCCACAGGATGCGATGGTAGTCGCGCAGGCCGCCCAAACCCTCCTTCAGGTTGGGTTCCAGCAGCACTGCGCCGTCGCCGTGCGAGGCGCGCCTGCGCTCGTGCTCCTCGTCGTTCCAGGACAGGAACGAGGCCCCCCGGCGCGGCAGCACCTTGTCGTTCAGGCGGTCCACCATCTCGCGGAACAGTGCCTCGTTGCCGGTGATCAGCCGCGCGTCCAGCAGGCTGGCCAGCACCTTGTGGTCCTTGGCGGCCAGCTTCACGCAGTCGCCTATGGTGCGGAACCCGTGCCCAAGGGTGTAGCCCGCGTCCCACAGGGGCAGAAACAGCGGCTGGGCCAGGTCGATGGCCTGCGGCGGGATGGAGCGACCGCACAGGATCAGGATGTCGATGTCCGACCCCAGGCACAGTTCCTCGCGGCCATAGCCGCCCACAGCCACCAGGGCCACCTTGTCGTGGCCGCCGCGCAGTTCGGCGAAGCGAAGGCGAAAATAGTCGTCCAGCAGGCGACTGTAGGCCCGCTCGAAACGCGATGCGCCTGCGGCCATGGATATGGACGCGGGCGCGGTGTCGCGGCAGTGCGCATCGGGCCTGACGGCGTCGGGTCGGGCGGCGCAGGCATTTTCCTGCGGTGCCGCGTCAGGGGGGGGCTGGGAGGCGTCCAGGCGTTCGAGCAGCGCGGCGCGCCCTTCGCGCAACACCGTGGCGGCATCGCGCGGCGTGCCGGAACTGCCGGCGGGAGCGGAGAAAGATGGCCCGTGTGCCTGCGTCATGGAAAAATGGGGGGTGGAAGGTGGGTATGGACGGGCGGCGCCCCGTTCGCTGCCGAGGCGCCGCCCATGGATTGCTATATGTTGCAGCTAGATGGCTTCCACGCCGGTCTCACCGGTACGGATGCGCAGCACGTCTTCCACCGGCGAGATGAAGATCTTGCCATCGCCCACCTTGCCGGTGCGGGCAGCCTTGACCACCGCATCGACCAGCGGCTTCACCTGCGCGTCGTCCACGACGACCTCGATCTTGACCTTGGGCATGAAGTCCACCTGGTACTCGGCACCGCGGTACACTTCCTTGTGGCCGCGCTGGCGGCCGAAGCCCTTTACTTCCGTGACGGTCATGCCCTTCACGTCAAGGCCAGCCAGCGTTTCCTTGACCTCGTCCAGCTTGAAGGGGCGGATGATGATCTCAAGTTTCTTCATGATGTCCATCCTGAAGCTCGGTTCGTGTTCAGGGAAGGGATGACCCCTTCCGCCTTGTAGGCGACAACGGCGGCAGCGGCAAGCTTAGAGCTGGTAACCCGTCTCGTTGTGCTCGCTGACGTCGAGGCCCGCGACTTCCGACTCCGTATCCGCGCGCAGGCCGACGAGGGCGTCAACCACATGGAACAGGATGCGGCTGGCCACGTAGCAGAACAGCCAGGTCGCGACCACGGAGATGAACTGGATCCAGAGCTGCGAGGGGTTGCCTTCGAGCAGGCCGGTGGCGGTGTTCACGGCGCTGGTGGCGAAGATGCCGGTGGCCAGGGCGCCGAAGGTGCCGCCCACGCCGTGCACGCCCACCACGTCCAGGGCGTCGTCGTACTTGAAGACATGCTTCATCAGCACGCCGCCGTAGCACAGGGCGCCGCCGATGAGGCCCATGATGATGGCGGGCATGGGGGCCACGAAGCCGGCGGCGGGAGTGATGACCACAAGCCCGGCCACGGCGCCGGAAGCGGCACCAAGGGTGGTGGGCTTGCCGGTGTGCAGCCATTCGGCGGCCACCCAGCTGATGACGGCGGCGGCAGCGCACAGGTGCGTGGTGACGAAGGCGTTGGCGGCAAGGCCGTTGGCGGCAAGGGCGCTGCCGGCGTTGAAGCCGAACCAGCCGAACCACAGGATGCCCGCGCCAAGCACGGTCGTGGGCAGGTTGTGGGGCACGAAGGGCTCGCGGCCATAACCATGGCGGCGGCCCAGCACATGGGCGGCGGCCAGGGCGGCGGCGGCGGAGCTCATGTGCACCACGGCGCCACCGGCGAAGTCAAGCGCGCCAAGGCCGAACATCCAGCCGCCACCCCACACCCAGTGGGCCATGGGGGCGTACACCACCAACAGCCACAGCACCGAGAACAGCAGCATGGCGCGGAAGCGGATGCGTTCGGCGTAGGCGCCGGAAATGAGGGCCGGGGTGATCACCGCGAACATGCACTGGAACACCATGAACAGAAGGTGCGGGATGTTGGTGACCGATTCGCTGGGTTCCATGCCCACGCCGTTCAGGAAGGCGAAATCAAGCCCGCCGATGACCCCGCCGATGTCGGGGCCGAACGCCAGCGTGTAGCCGATGACCGCCCAGACGACGCTGGCCACGCCCAGAAGAATGAAGCTGTGCATGGTGGTGGACAGCACGTTGCGCGCACGCACGAGCCCCCCGTAGAACAGGGCGAGCCCCGGGGTCATGAACATGACCAGAGCGGAGCAGACCAGGATGAAGGCGGTATCCGCCGCGTTCATGTGAACCTCCTCGAAGTGTTGACGTACACCCCCTGCCGGACCGAACGGACAGGGGCAAACCCGAACGATGCCATGGTAAAGGCAAGGAGCGTGCCATTTGCTACAAAATGGTCTGCTTCAATGAATTCGGCATGTTGTACAAATCACGTTTTCTTGTCTTTTTTCATTTTAGTAATATTGAGTGTAATTTTAATTCTGATTTTGTAAAAACATACATTTTTGCAACCCCAACTGAAAAAAGTATCCCGCTCCGGTTTGCATGCCGCACCCATTGTGATATGGCTTTTCGAACCGCCGTGCCCGTCACCTGTCGCAAATGGGCGGACACGAAGCCGTCGCGCCCGCAAGAGGGCGCGAAACACCGCCAAGGCTCCTCGCTTCGGCGAGGCGGACCCTTTGAACCCCCTTCCGCAGGAGGCGGATACCCATGGACCGTACCGGCATCATCACATTCAGGGGCACCCCCCTCACCCTCACCGGCACCCCGGTGGCCAAGGGCGACAAGGCCCCCGGCTTCTCCGCCCTGGCCAACGACCTGTCCCCGCGCTCCCTGGCCGATTACGTCGGCAAGGTGCTGCTCATCTCCGCCGTGCCATCTCTTGATACCGGCGTATGCGACATGGAAACCCGGCGCTTCAATCAGGAAGCCACCCGCCTTGGTGCGGACGTGCGCATCCTGACCATCAGTTGCGATCTGCCGTTCGCCCAGGCCCGCTGGTGCGGCGCCGCCGGTGTGGACGCGCTGGAAACCCTGTCCGACCACCGCGACCTGTCCTTTGGCAGCGCCTACGGCGTGGTGATCAAGGAACTGCGCCTGCTGACCCGATCCATCTTCGTGGTGGACCGGTCCGGAACGGTCACCTACACCGAAGTAGTGCCCGAAGTGAGCCACGAGCCCAACTACGAGGCCGCCCTGGCCGCCGTCCGGGCCGCCCTGTAACGAACCCGCGGCGGGGCCGACGCCAGGCTTCGCCCCCGCCGGAGCTTGTGCGCTGACGCAACGAAATGGCGCAGGACGTACGCGAACAGACGACTTTACGAAAATGACAATGCGGTTTCGCCCACGCGAAACCGCATTGTTCTTTTGGCATGCGCATGCCCTGTCCGTTCCTCCTGCCCCTGCCCTGCACGCCCGGCGCGGGCATCGGCCATTCCTGCCTGCGCCGGTTCGCGCCCCCCTATGCCAACTCACGCCGGTCCAGCAGCGATGCAACGCCAGTTCGCCCCGGGTCGAGCCCGCCTGCCGCACGGTGACGCGTCGGCCTCCTCGTTGGGACAGCGCCGACCGCGTCATTGCGCCGCACAGACCGAGCAGGCCCCAACGGCCCCACCGGCCCGCCAGCCTTGCACGGCGGCCCTGCCTGGGCTAGGCTGCGCACCTTGTCATGCCTTGCACGTTTGCCGCGCAGCACGCGGGCCGCGCAAGGCGCCCGACGGAAATCACCAGGCCGCAGGAGCAGCCCGCATGTCCGCATCCTCCCTCTCTCCCGACCAGGCCCGCGCCCACCTCGTCGCCACCGTGCAGCGCCATCTGTCGCGCGACGCGGGGCGCCGCACCGAGGCTCTGGAGGAATTCATGGCCGTGACCATGCCCGACATGGACGAACGGGGCACGCGGGTGCTGTCGGCCATGGTGCCCCAACTGCCGGAATCGCTGTACGACAAGTGGGCTTGCATGTTCGTGGACCGTTTGCAGGAAACCGTGCCCCACGAACACCTGACGGCCTTGTGCGACGGCAGCGAAGACAACGACGCCACCATCGCCCTCGTCTACGTGATGTTCATGGAATCGGAAAAGATGGAACGCCAGGTGGCGGAAGACCTGCACGCCCTTGGCCTCGCCCAGGACGGTGAAAATGGCCCCGGCGATGCGGGCGCCCTGCTGGGCGCGTACCTGCGCGCCCGGCTTGCCGCGCGCGGGCAGGGGCCAACCCGGTAAGCGGACCATGCACCGTCGCCCTGGCC
>NZ_VRYY01000197.1 GCF_015731765.1 Nitratidesulfovibrio oxamicus | reverse complement strand
GCCCGCGCGGGTGTCCGTGGTGCTGGCCCACGGCAGGGCCGGGGCGCTGCGGCGGCTGCTGCCCGCATACGAGGCGGCCATCCTGTCCGAAGTGCACGGGGCCGACGTGGAGTGCATCATCGACCTGCCCGTGGAGCACGCCGCCGCGTTCATGGCCGCCGTCATCGACATGGCCGCCGGAGAGGCGCTGGTGGACGCACTGCCACGGACGGAAGGCTGATCCGGCTGCGGTCGGGCTGCGGTCGGGCTGCTGTCCGGCTGCGGCCCAGTCTAGGCCCTGTTTCGGCCCGGTTCGGCCCTGTTTCGGCCCGGTTCGGCCCTGTTTCGGCCCGGTTCGGCCCTGTTTCGGCCCGACTCGGACCGGCCCGGCTCGGCCCGGTTCGGCATGACCAGGTTCAATGCGGGCGAAGGCGCGCGTTGAACTATCCCTTGGCCGCTCCTTCATCCACGATCCACACCAGATCCCCGTTGGCGGGCTTCACGAACTGCGCGGGCAGGGTGGGTTCCGCCAGCAGGTCCAGCGCCCGCGCCAGCACGGGGTGCTTTTCCCTGCCGGAAACCAGGAACACGCAGCAGCGGGCGTTGTTTAGCACCGGCAGGGTCAGGGTAAGCCGGTCACTCTTGGTGGCCAGCACGTACTGGTCGATGACCAGGCGCGTGCGCTCGGCAAGACCCGTCCCGTCGGGGAACAGCGAGGCGGTGTGGCCGTCCTCGCCCATGCCCAGCAGCACCATGTCGAAGCGCGGCCAGGTGCCTTCCTCCAGGGAGAAATGTTCGCGCAACAGCGATTCGTAGGCGGCGGCGCCTTCCACCGGATCCATCTCGCCCTTCATGCGATAGAATCGGGTTGCCGGGGCCAGCGACAGCAGTTCGCGCCGGGCCACGCCGTAGTTGCTCTGAGGGTTGTCCGGCTCCACGCAGCGCTCGTCCACCCAGTACACGGCGATCTTTTCCCACGGCAGGCGGTCGAGCCAGGACGGGGTGGCCAGCAGCCGGAACAGCGGGATGGGCGTGCTGCCGCCGGACAGGGCCAGGGTGAACACGCCGCGCGCGGCCACGGCCCGCTCGCAGCGTTCCAGCAGCAACTGGGCGGTCTTTTCGGCCATGGCGGCCGGATCCTTCATGACGTGCAGGGCAAGATTGACGGAACGGTGAGGCATGGCGGCTCCGGTGGCGGCGATTCCGGTTGGCGTTTTCTGTCGGGGGCGGTACGCGGTGCGGGACTGCCCCCCATGGCGGATATGTTGGCGATGTCGAATCTGCCACAGGACCGCCCGCGTGGGAATGGGCAAAGGATGGGCAATGCCGTCCGGCACGGCCATTGTGCGCGCGGCAGCCCCGGAAATGCGGCAGCGCCGTGACGGGCCACGGCGCTGCGGGGATGCGAGAAGACTGGTGGAAAGCCGTCGGACACGGCGCGTGGCGGGCGCCGCAACGCCAGTTGGCATGAGGTGCCTACGCCAGCACCACCTCGAACGCAGGCGGCGTCATGATGTGCTTCTTCACGGTGCACAGTTCCACGGCGCGCACCAGCGCATCGCGGTACTGGTGGGGAAAGCCCAGCGGCGGGGTGACCACGAAGGTCATGCGGGTGACCTGAAACCCCTTGGGCGCGAATTCGCAACCCACGCGAATGCCCAGCCCCTCCGTGGAAATCTTGCGGGCCTCGCAGAAGCGCTGGGCGTACACGCCCGCGCAGGTGGCCAGCGAGGCCAGGAACAGATCGAACGGGGTGGGAGCGGTGCCTTCGCCGCCGTCCTTGACCGGCTGGTCGGTGCGGATGACGGTGGAAGCGGGGGCGGCGGTGCCCGGAGCAGGTTGCGGCGCATCCTGTCCGGTGGGGGCGTCGGCTCCGGTGGGGGTGACGGCGGGGTGGAGTATGGCGTCGATCTTCATGCCGCCGTTGAAGGTGACGTCGATGAACTTCATGGTCATGTGCGGCTCCTGTGGATGTTCCGGCGTTCAGGTGCGGTGGAGCGGGCGCGGGAACGGCGCGCCGTGTCCGGTATTCTGCCGGGCAGTGTCGGGTGGTGCGTGGTGGCGTTGCCGGGCGTTGTCTGGCGGCATGGCCGCGTTCAGTGCGCCGCGCGGGCCAGCGCAGGTCAGCCGATGGTCTCCATGCGGGCAAAGCGCGGTTCGTGCAGCGGGATGACGATGTCCGCCTGCTCCTTCACCTTGAGCATGATGTCGTAGCCCTGCTTGGGGTTGATGCAGGTGCCGGGAGGAATGACCTCCATCTCCATGCCCCGGATGGCGGCGGGCGGGTTCATGTTCTCGTCGATGATGCAGAACCCGGTGATGGCGGCGGTGCCCTGTTCCGTATCCACGAACACGGTCAGGCCGCCTTCGGTGTGCACCGGGGTGTGCACCACGCGGATGCCGGGCAGTATCTCGCGCTCTTCTTCGGTGATCACGCGCAACTGGCCGTTGTCTTCCACGTCGGTGATGTAGTCTTCGAGGTAGCGGAAATCCAGCGGGTGCGGGTTGTGGATGGACTCCAGTTCCTTTTCGTGCACCCAGATTTCCGCGTTTTCGCACTTGTAGTCGTTTTCACAGTGGTCGTTGTGCAGATGGGTGTGGATGACCACGTCGATGTCTGCCGGGGTGAGCCCGAACTTGGCCAACCCCGCCTCGAAGGTGTAGATCTTGCCGCCCAGCGCCGCCTCGCGGTCGGGCGAGACGATGGGGTTCAGCTCGCCGGTGTCCACCAGGATGCGCTTGTCGCCGCCCTCGATGTACCATGTGTAGATGGGGATGGTGTAGGACGTGCCGTAGTCGTGCTGGTAGGTCATCATGCCTTTGTCGAAGACCTTGGAACCCATGACGATGGGGTGGATGCGGTACTTCATGCGACGCCTCGCGTGCTGACGGTTGCCGGAAGACGCCCGGGCTCACGGCAAGCGTGCGCCCAGGCGGTGTGCCGGACGCATCCCACGTGCGTCCGGGCAATGGCGGCGCATGATGGCCTTCGGAACTTGTCGTGCATCCGTGGGCCGTTGCGGGCCATGGATGCACTGCCGAATGGCGCGCGCCCCGCCACGGGGCAAAGAGTAAGCACTTCCGTCCCGCTTGTCACGATTCCCTCCCGATTTGGTGGGAAATGGGCCATGCCGGACAACCAGGCCCCAGGCCCCTCGGTTTCCGGTCGCCCCGCGCGCCATGTGCCCGGATACGCGAAGCGCCCCGGCATCGTTGCGATGCCGGGGCGCCGTGTTTCATGAGCAGGGCCGGTCGAAGGCCCGTCGTCTAGCTGTCTTCCTTCAGTTCGTGGATGACGTCCTGCAATTCCGACGACAGCCGGGCCAGTTCGCCCACCTCGCGGGTGGACTGGGCCATGGCCTCGGCCATTTCCGAGGCGATGCGGTTCACCTCGTCGGTGCCCCGGTTGATCTGCTCGGACGCGGCGGACTGCTGTTCGGACGCCGTTGCTATGGAACGCACCTGGTCGGCGGTGGATTCCACGATGGACACGATGCGCGCCAGCGCCTCGCCCGCCCTAGAGGCCAGGTCGGTACTGCGCTGCACCACTTCCGCCGCGCGGCCCATGCCGGTGATGTTGTCCTGCGTGCCGCGCTGGATGGCGGTGATGGCGTCGCCCACTTCCTTGGTGGCGGTCATGGTCTTTTCGGCCAGCTTGCGCACCTCGTCGGCCACCACGGCGAATCCGCGCCCGGCGTCACCGGCGCGGGCCGCCTCGATGGCGGCGTTCAGGGCCAGCAGGTTCGTCTGGTCGGCAATGTCGGTGATCACGGTCATGATGTTGCCGATGCCCTCGGCCCGCTTGCCCAGGTCGCCCAGGCCGCCGCTCATCTCGCGGGCGAACTCGTCCACCTTGCGGATGCTGTCCACCACATCGCGCACGATGGTCCCGCCCGCCTCGGCCTGCGACCGGGCGTTTTCGGCGCTTTCGGCCGCACGCGAGGCGTTGGCGGCCACCTCCAGCACGCTGGCGTTCATCTGCTCCATGGCAGTGGCGGTCTCCGCCGTGCGGGCGCGCTGCACTTCGGCACCGGAGCGGGCCTCGTCCACCTGCCCGGCCAGTTCGTACGAGGCGTTGCGCACGTTGGAGACGATACTCTCAAGGCGCGCCGCCGTATGGCGAATGCCTTCCCTGCGGGCCTGCTCGCCGCGCAGTCGGGCGTCTTCGGCTTCGCGCAGGGCGGCCTCGGCCTTGGTGGTCTGTTCCTCGGCTTCCTTTGTCTTGGCCTTGGCCGTGTCCAGCAGTTCGCCCAGGTTGCCCACCATGGCGCGCAGGCTTCCGTGCAGATCCAGCAGTTCGCCCGAGAAGTGGCGCGCGTCGGGCAGGGCGTCGAAATCGCCGGACGCCACGCGACCGGAGGCAGCCACCAGCATCTGGATGGGATTGGCCACGGAGCGTGCCAGCAGCCAGGCCACGATCATCAGCGCCACGGCGATGCCCGCGCCTACCATCAGGATGGTTCTTCGACGTTTAATGTGGAATTGACCGACCTCGCCCAGTTTGGATAGCCCTCCCTCAGGAGGATTGCCATGCTTGCCGAACAAATATTCGCCTTGGGTCTTGGTCTCACGCCACCCTGGAAA
>NZ_VRYY01000196.1 GCF_015731765.1 Nitratidesulfovibrio oxamicus | reverse complement strand
CGCCCGGCCACGGAGACGGCCACCCGTAATGCGGGCGGCGGCGCCCCGTGCCCTGCGCCGGATCATGCCTGCGGGCGGGTGCGACGCCCACCACCGAACCGAACGGACGGCACGAGATGTCGCAGCACGCGCGCCCGCAGGGCGACGACGCTTCCTATGTCGGCATCTGGCGGCTGACATGGCCCCAGATGCTGATGATGCTTTTCCACTTCCTCATCGGGTTCACCGACGTGTGGGTGGCAGGCCGCATCCAGCCAGAGGTGCAGGCCGCCATCGGCCTCGTCTCGCAGTGCCTGTTCTTTCTGCTGGTGGTTGCCGTGGCCGGGGCCAACGCCGGGGTCGCGGCAATCAGCCAGGCGCTGGGCGCGGGGCTGCTGCCGCGCGCCCGGCGCTACGTGGGCATGGTGCTGGCCGGGGGCTGCACGGTGGGCGTGGGCATCATGCTGTTGGGCCTGGGCACCATAGAGCCCTTCCTGCGCCTGTTGCAGGTGCCGGAGCCGGTCATGCCGGTGGCCTCGTACTTCTGGAAAGTGTACCTGCTGGGCCTGCCCGCCAACTATCTGTTCACCATCACCGGGGCGGTGTTCCGCGCCCGCAAGCGCATGATCGCGCCGCTGCTGTCCATGGTGGCGGTGTGCGTCGTCAACGCCGGGGGCACCCTGGGGTTCGGCCTCGGGCTGTGGGGCCTGCCCGCGTACGGCTATGCCGGGGTGGCCTGGGCGACGTTCGTCGCCATCGTCATCGGGGCCTTGCTGAACCTTGGCATGCTGGTCCGCGACCGCGAACTGCTGCAACGTGCCTCGTTTCCCCCCTTGCGCTGGATACGGCGCGGCGCGCCCTATCTCATCCGCGTGGCAATGCCTGCCGCAGGGCTGCAAATCATGTGGAACCTCGGCTACCTGGTGCTGTTTTCCATTACCGCGTCGCTGCCTGTGGGCAGCGTGGCGGCCCTTGCGGGCATGACGGCTGGCATGCGCGTGGAATCGTTCATCTTCCTGCCTGCCTTGGCCTTCAACATGACCGCCTCGGTGCTGGTGGGACATCTGCTGGGTGCGGGCCGCAAGCCGGAGGCGGTGCGGGTAAGCCTGCGCCTGCTGGGCATCGGCTGCGCATCCATGAGCGTGTTCGCCGTGCTGCTGTGGCCGTGGACGGCGGACATCGCGGCCTGGCTGGCCCCGGAACCCGCCGTGGCCGTCCAGGTGGTCAGCTATCTGCGCTACAACCTTGTTTCCATCCCCTTCACCGTGGCCAGCATGACCCTTGGCGGGGTCATGACCGGCGCGGGCGCCACCTTGTACTCCTTTCTTGTGTACGGTTCGGCCACGTGGTTCGTGCGGCTGCCGCTGGCATGGGTCATGGGCCATGTGGTGTGGCGCGATGCGGCGGGGATATTTCTTGCCATGTTCGTTTCCCAGGTGTTCCAGTCTCTGGTCATGTTGTGGTTGTTCCACACGCACGACTGGAGCCGGTTCAGCATGATCCGGCGCAATGGCCGCAAGGCCGCGCCACAAGGAGCCGCCTCGCATGACCGACAGTGAGTTGACCCCCGGAGAGTTCCGGCCCGTCTCGCTCGACCGCATGGCCGAGTATCTCGAACTTTTTGCCCGCACGCCGCAGCATGCGTCGGACTTCAGTTTCACCAACGTCTGGGGCTGGGCCGAATACTACGGCCTGGAATGGACCTTTGCGCACGGGCTGTGCTGGCTGCGCCAGACGCGGCCCGAACCGGTGTGGTGGGCGCCCGTGGGGCCGTGGCTGGATGCCGACTGGCGCCAGTGCGCGCTGCTGGCCGCGGGAGCGAGGTTCATCCGCGTGCCCGAATCGCTGGCCGTGCATTGGCAGCAGGCCCTGGGCGACCGGGTGACGCTGACCGAGGCGCGCGGCCAGTGGGACTACCTGTACGCCGCGCAGGACCTGGCGGAGTTGAAGGGCAACAGGTTCCACAAGAAGAAGAACCATGTGAACGGCTTTCTGAAGGCCTATCCGCACGAGTACCATCCCATGACGTCCGACTGCATAGAGGCGGTGCTGGACATGCAGGAGGAATGGTGCAAGTGGCGCGAGTGCGACGAATCGCACGCGCTGGTGGCTGAAAACACCGCCGTGCGCAGGGTGCTTGAGCACTGGGACAGGATTCCCGGGCTTTCCGGCGGGGCTTTGTACGTGGAAGGCAAGATGATCGCCTACACCGTGGGCGAGCGCCTGGACGACGAAACGCTGGTGGTGCACTTCGAGAAGGCCAAGCCGGAGTATCGCGGCGTGTACCAGGCCATCAACAACCTGTACGCGCGCGAGCACGCCATGAGCTTCCGGTACATCAACCGCGAGCAGGATCTGGACGACCTGGGCCTGCGGCAGGCCAAGGAAAGCTACAATCCCCTGGGCTTTTTGAAGAAGTTTGCGGTGGACGTGGCCCCGGCGTAGGAGCGGGCGGTTTTCTGCCTGCCTCTGGCGGGCAGGGGGCTGCAGCGCGCTGCGATCGCCATCCGCGCTTTGCGGTCCCTATCCGTAAGGTTTGCTTCGCTCACCTGACGGTTAGGGCAATGCTCTAAGATTCGCATAACGGCTGCCGTCCCCTGCACCCCAGCATATTTGCCATTCTCCCTCGTTTGACACCCCGCCGCCGAAGGCAGTAGAAGGGCGCGGCGTTCGCCGCCCTTGCCAGACATGTCATTGCCCGGCGCGCCATCCGTCCCCCTCTCCTTTTTTCTGGTGGGGGAACTTCAGGAGGTTTCCATGTCCGATGCCATTCATGAAAGGGTACAGGCAGCCCTCGACAAGGTCCGTCCCTACTTGCAGGGCGACGGCGGCGACGTCGAACTGGTGGAAATCACCGCCGACGGCGTGGTCCGCGTGCGCCTGACCGGCGCCTGCAAGGGCTGCCCCATGTCGCAGCAGACCCTGAAGGGCGGCGTGGAACGCATGGTGCTGAAGGAAGTGGCCGAGGTGAAGCGCGTCGAGGCCGTGTAGCCTCCGCGCCGCGCGCCGTTTCCTGCATCTTTTCCGCATCGTTTCCGCGCCGGGCGCATCCGCGCTCCGGGTACGCGCCGCAATCTTTCGGCACACCGTCCGGGTCACACCGCCCGGGTCACACCGCCCGGGTCACGCTGTCCGCAGCATGCGCCCGCCATCCGACAGGCAGCCAGACAGGTCCATACATCCAGACGGGCGCCTGCACGTTTTCCACGCCATACAGACACCCGAAGAACGGGGAGAACATCATGACCAAGGTCGTCACGCGCTTCGCGCCGAGCCCCACCGGGCATCTGCACATCGGCGGCGCACGCACCGCCATCTTCAATTGGCTGCTGGCCCGCCACTTTGGCGGCACCTTTCTGCTGCGCATCGAAGACACCGACCAGGAACGCTCGCTGCAGGAGTACACCGACTCCATCCTGGCTTCCATGCGCTGGCTGGGCCTGGACTGGGACGGCGACCTCATCTACCAGGGCAGGCGTTTCGACATCTACAACGGCTACATCGACCGCATGCTGGAAACCGGCCACGCCTACTGGTGCGAATGCACGCCGGATGAAGTGGAGCAGATGCGCGAAACGGCGCGTGAACGCGGCCTGAAGCCCAAGTACGACGGGCGCTGCCGCGAACGCGGCCTTGGCCCCGGCCCTGGCAGGGTGGTGCGCCTGAAGGCCCCGCTGGCCGGGCGCGTGGTGTTCGAGGACATGGTCAAGGGCACCGTGGCCTTCGACGCGGCGGAACTGGACGACATGGTGCTGCGCCGGGCAGACGGCGCGCCCACCTACAACCTGGCCGTGGTGGTGGACGACGCCACCATGGGCGTCACCCATGTGCTGCGCGGCGACGACCACGTGTCCAACACGCCCAAGCAGGTGCTGATCTACCAGGCGCTGGGGCTGCCGCTGCCCGTATTCGGCCACGTGCCCATGATCCTTGGGCCGGACAAGAAGAAGCTCTCCAAGCGCCACGGCGCCCGAGCGGTCATCGAGTACGAGCAGGACGGCCTGCTGCCCCAGGCGCTGGTGAACTACCTGGTGCGCCTTGGCTGGTCGTACGGCGACCAGGAAATCTTCGCGCTGCAGGAACTGGTGGAAAAGTTCACCACCGACAACCTGAACAGTTCCCCCGCCGCCTTCGACCCGGACAAACTGCAGTGGCTGAACGCCCATTACCTGCGCGAAACCCCGGTGGACGAACTGGCCCGGCTGACGGCTCCCTTCGTGAAGGCGGAAGGCTTCGACGTGGCCCCGGAACGGCTGGCCGCGCTGGTGCCGCTGTTCCGCGAGCGTGCCTCGAACCTGGCCGACATGGCCAGGGTGATGCGTTTCATGCTGGTGGACGCCGCCGCGCTGGAGCATGATCCCGCCGCCGTGGCCAAGGCCCTGACCGCCGAGGGCAAGGCCCATGTGGCGGCCCTGCGCGGGCTGCTGGATCAGGCCGACCCCTTCGACAAGGCCACGTTGGAAAAGGTGGTGCACGACTACGTGGAGCAGGGCGGACTGAAGTTCAAGCAGGTTGGCCCGCCGCTGCGCGTGGCCCTGGCCGGATCGCTGGGCGGCCCCGGCCTGCCCGAGATCATGGAAGTGCTGGGCCGGGCCGAAACCCTGGCCCGCCTCGACCGGGCGGCTGCGCTGGGCTAGGCCCC